>CBDVDO010000068.1:0-7484 GCA_965372765.1 uncultured Anaerolineales bacterium | reverse complement strand
ATGACCATTCTGGTCAGCCTGATTTCCACTGCCAGCCCATTCCGGGGGACCCCCGCTATTACCGTCATGGCCTTGTTCTGGCGCAACAGCAGGCGCGCCCTCTTGTTCGATAGATGTTGGTTCAGCTTCCGGGTCTTCAGGCAAATCCTGTGGGTCGTTTTCAATATTGGACGGTCCTCCACCTTTTCCCTGCCGCCCCTGTCCCCGGGCAGTTCCGGAATTATCCTCGGTTTGCCACCAGGGACTACCCCCTCCACGAACGGGCTCTGCTACCGCGGGAGCAGTTGGTTCCCAGGATCTAATAAAACCCACAATTGCCTGAATTTCTGCCTCTGTCATTTTATCTCCCCAGGCAGGCATGGCAGTTTCAGGAACACCCAAAGCGATAATTTGCTGCAATACTGCATCATTGGTTTCTTCTAGATATCCCTTAACATTCAAAGATGGAGCCCGGGGGGTCCCCTGTCCTTCTGAAGCATGACAACGGGCGCAATTAGCGGCGAACAAATCAGCTCCCAGCTCGAGGGATTCTACAGTCACAGGAACTGGCGCTTCCGGCTCAGGTATTGCACCTTCTTCTACCTCGTCCCAGCGGCTTATCAGGGTCAAGACCGCGTTCAGTTCTTCAACTGTAATCGCATTTTCCCAACCTGCCATCAATGTCCCGGGGACTCCATACCGAATAGTGCGGTCAAGTTCATCAAGGGGCTTTTCTCGTACGGTTTGATCATTAATCGCAGGCGCCAGGTTGGTCCCTAATCCATCCGCGCCATGACAGGCGACACATTTCTGGGCATAGACGTTTATTCCCAAAATCAGGATATCCCCATCCGGCAAATCAGCTAATCCCTCTAATATTTCCGGATCAGGGTCAGTTGCAAAAGGGATCATGGGGGCTAACCCCAAATTGACAACCCGGTCACTCGTCTCTTGCCAATTTCCAAATTGAATTAACTTGCCAAGGGTGCCGATCTGGTAATCACTCAGTGGGCCGCCATCAGTCTCATTCCAGGCCGGCATGGATGTTCCGTACAGACCTCTGGATATGATTTTATTCAGCGTTCCCGAATCTGTTCCAGCCAAGCCTGGATTGTCGAGGGAAGGGTTAGATCCGATCCCCTCCCCAGCGAGACCATGACAAACTGAGCAATTTTCAGCATAGAGAGTCATCGCTTCATCCAGATCAGTTCGAAGCTGCGAAGCCTGGGCGGTAATCAATCGGGCTGGTTCATTAGCGGAATAAATTAATATTCCCGAGGCCATTAAAACCGTGCCCAGGATACCTATTAGTAATTCGAATTTTCGTGAATTCATAATTGGGTCTTTTTTATGCATATACAACTTGTGAATGATCGTAATTTTGCCTTGAAATCGGATTACTGGTATCAATCTTGACAATCCTATCCTCAATCAGAATCGGGAACAGATCTAAAGCGCGTGGCGCAGGTGGATTAATCACATCTCCCTCGGTTGTAAATACCGAATTATGGCAAGGACAGATAAATTTTTCCTGCACTTGATCCCAGGGGACACTACACCCCAGGTGGGTACAGCGTTGGTAAAGAGCTAAAAAGCCACCATCTACCAATCGTGATAAATAAAACCTGCCCGCTGTAATCTGCGTAACTGAACCCGGAGGGAAAGTATCTACCTCCCCGGCCTCAATCATACCGCCGAACTCCCCATCACCGAGTCTGGGCTGCATGTAGGCTAAAGTAACACCACCAATTTCAAGGGCAACCAGCCCTGCTAAGGCTCCCCAGGCAATCTTCAGGAAATTATTTCGGTTAATTTCTTTCTTTTTTTCATTTTCAGACATAATCAATACCATTACTCGGTAATCTTAATAAATAACTATTGTCCTGGCATCATCCAGGGCCAGAAGAGCTCCATCCCCGGTCCCCGGAAGAAAATGCCGATCACCGTTAAAATCACTAACGCGGTAAATAAATAAACGAAAATTACAAGAACGCGTTCTTCTAACGTTGCCCGGCTCAGCTTGGCAATCCATCCAGTCAGCACAAAAATCCCTAAAAGCAGGATGGACAATGGAACCAGCCCATTTGAAATCCAGGTTGGCCACGACGGAAACCAAACGGTCCATTGAATGACATATTCATCCAACAACACCCAGATTGGGGAGATTAACAGGGAAATCCCGGCAGCGATGACTGCCAGATAACGGCCCCGTTTAGATCGAAAATACACTCCCACTGTCTTGAGTTCCACATCATAAAAAGGCAGGAGAAAAAGGGCAGTTAGTGCCAGGACCGGAATTAAGACCGCTCCAATAACAGGGTGAAAGTGAAGCAACAACTCCTGCAAGCCCATAAAATACCAGGGGGCTTTGGCGGGATTGGGGCTAACCACTGGATTTGCGATGCCCTCCAATGGGGCAGGGACAAGGGTTGCCCAAAAAAACATGATCGCCAACCAGGCAATGGCGAACATCAATTCCGGGCGCACAAGATAGGGGATTGTCGTCACGCTTTCCATCTTTTTCGGCAATTCTTCCCCTGGTTTTTTCGGGATTGTTAAGCCACCGTCTTTTCGAATCCGCCAAAAATGATAGGACATTAATAAAACCACTGTCACCGGGATAATGCTGATGTGAAGCGCGTAAAAATTAAGCAGTGTGGCTGCCCCTACTTCCGGGCCTCCCAGCAGCAGACGATTCAACCAATCACCAACCAGTGGAACATAGCTGATTATGCTAGTCCCTACAGTAATTGCCCAGTAAGCCAATTGATCCCAGGGAAGTAAATACCCGGTGAAGTTCGCTCCCAGGACAAGCAGCAACATGGCAACGCCAAGCATCCAGTTCAACTCCCGCGGCGGCCGGTATGCTCCTGTAAAAAACACCCTTAACAAATGGAGTACTGCAGCTACGATTAATAAATTTCCACTCCAGTGGTGTAAGTTCCGTATCAGGCTTCCAAACCACACATTGGTAGTTAAATTAATGATATCTAAATATGCGTCCGGCGGGCTGGGGGTATAGTTCATCTCCAGCAAAACACCCGTACTCACCAGAATGACTGTCAGTAACGCTGATAGACCACCCAATCCCCAGGTGTAAGTAAACCGCAGTGTGCGGGAATTTACCCTTGTGGGATGGATATGTAAAATCAAACTATCCACCACCATACGCATTCGCCCTCGCCGATCAACAGGAATGCCGCTGGGGGCAAGTGTTTTTCTCATGCGTTCAAACACGGAGGAGGAAAGTTCTTCGGTATCTTCTGGTTTCATAAAACCTTCTCATTATGCAATCAAAAATTCTTTACTGAAAACTCATAATTCACTAACTATCACTTGATTTTAGTTGTTATTCTACAATTACAACACAACTTCTGTCAATTATGCAATCCTGAAACAGAGAAATTAAATAGTAAGATGGAACCTGAATGGTCCCATCTTTCTTGGAATATTCCAAACTTAATGGGTGCTATTACCTGCCCAGAGAGGATGGCCAAATTCATCTCTGATGACCACGACCTGTCCGGTGGTGAGATTGTTTATCTCTGCCATTTCAAACGCATCACCTTCAAAGAAACCTCGCAGTACAACCTGATCTCCGGAGCGGGGGCCAAATCCCTGCTCCAGGGCAAATCTCCAGGCGCGGTCAGCAACATTAATAGTTTCTCCACTGTGCATTACTACCTGCATCTCTTCAGTGGAAAAGGAGAAGATCGCACCGGTAAGGGAAACCCAAACGTAGTCTTCATTTTCTCCCAACTCAGAACTTTCGTGGTCGTCACCGTTCAGGGACTGACCGCCTTCATTTTCTCCTTGTCCTCTTCCCCGCCCTCCTAGTGATTGATAATCAACCAAATCCGCATTTTCTCTAGGTGCTGCTTCTCCTATTTTGGCAGAGGTGCGATTGACTGCACCAAAAATTAATATGCCTGTAAACCCTGCATAGAGCGTCCAGAGGATAATTTTCTTAAACATTCTTTCTCCCTTAGGGGACTGTTCAGCCCTGTTATGATCTACTTGCCTAAATCTATTGCGCTCTTGCAGGTTGATTTGCCGGGATACCTTTCAGATTCTTGCCGAAGGCTTGCCCATATTTCCGGAAAACCTTATAAAACCATTTCCAATGGATATAGAAGTGCAGCGTACTTGCCGCAATGGCTGCTACGCCACTCCAGGTATGGATTAAATCCCAGGTGATGCTGGTAAACAACCACCTCGGATCGGGGATAATCGAGTTATGGAATGCTCCCGGTACCAGCAGGAAATACAATCCGCTGAGCCCACAGACCAATCCGCTCAAACCAATCAGGATATTGATCCCAAGGTTAAATTGGCTGTATTTATTTAATTTACTTTTCCCAAAGACGGTTCTTATTCCGCTCTTGGTCATATTTATGATCCACTGCCAGTGCAGAGGAATATGCAAGGCGGCAAAGATCATGATCGCAACGCTGGCCCAGATATGGATGTCGCTCCAAGTGTGGCGTTCAAAGAAGATTATTATGCCGTACAACGGGTTTCTTCCTCCTTGATAGCCAGCAACAGGTAAAAACAGGAAATAAATTCCCGAAATTGCAGTGATTAGCCCTGAAACAAACAACAAGCTGTCCAATATTAAATTGTTCCGGGTCTGAATTGATACAACTCTTTTTTTCTTCATTTATAAATCTCCCATTCTCCCTCGCCGTGAAAATCATCTTTGTAAGCGGAGGATCGTCATCATTAATGCAAAATCATATCAAATACATATTAATAAATTGTGAAGATTTTATAGGAGTTTTGCGAGGTTTTCGGGGGAATAAAAGAAAAACGGTTTCTCTTTAATGCCGCGCTGAGAGGCATCATATGCACGCCTGATGATATACTTATTATTGAAAACTTACTTTCTCTTGCTGCCCTCTTTGTGACTAAAATCACAGACAATAAGGGATTCCTGAATAATAATTAATAGAAGCAACGAGGCGATTAACTTTTCTGCGACATTTGGACCTTGTTTATTATCATCATATTTTATAAAGGAGTTTTGCCATGACCTTATTTGATCGTTTGATCCTTCTTCTGACTGGACTGACAGCCATTTACCTGACCTGGCGATTCTACACCCGGTACAGCAAAGAAAAAGCCCGTTATGATATTTATTACATGATGGCATTTGTGGTATTGCTGGTTTCTGGCCTGTTATTGATTGCCTTCGGCTGGGATGTCCTGGCTTCCCCTTATGTGCTCACCGTTGCAACCTTAATTCCGCTAGGGGTATCAATGGGGTTAATGCATCAATTTGTGCCTGATTACAAAAAGGCATATTCCTGGTTCTCTCTGGTGGGGCTGCTGGCGATTGCAATTACCAGCATTGGAGGCATGTCCTTAAAAAGCATTGCCGTACCTGTATTCCACGGCGTAGCCGGGCTGATCATCTTCGGGCTACCTGTCTACAAATGTGTCGTCACCAAGGACGCCCCCAAAGGTTTTGGTTTAGTGGGTATCGGCGGATTATTAATCAGTGTTGGCGGAATGGCCCTGGCATTTATCGTGGCGGGCAAACAGCTGTTATTCTTCAGCGCTGATGTCGTCTTTGCCATCCTGGCGCCGCTGCTGCTGTTAATGGCCCTGGCATTCACCTGGGGTTTTGTGAAAGATATCAAGGCGGAATAAATTCACCCGGGGTTGTTCAATAGCTCAACCCCACTCTCCTCGTATTTAATGAAGCAATGATAGGTATGCTGCATACTTATCATTGCTTTTTTCATACTTCCTGTAGTAATCACAATTCATCTAATAAAGGAATACCGCTGGCGAGCTGGCAGACAAGAGTCAAGTCTCAGGAGCGCTCAATTACCATTTAAACCAAACAGGATTGGCGCTAATCTTTGAGATTTTACCCCCCTTTGAAATCCCCTTTCATAGGGATTCAACTGTTTGATTAGAAAACCAATCCTGTGTTTTTAACTTGCTGCCTGATAACTGAGCACTGGCAAAACAAGCTGCCCCGTCTCAACCCAGATAATTTGTTCTTTTCTCTTAGATCTTATTTTCTTGGGTTATGCCTTGCTCCGAAAATAGAATTAACATCGCCCGCAGCACGGTTATAAACCCTCCTACCGTCAGGGTTGTTCCGATGACCAGGAGAGGAACTTCTAGGACATACACCCAGTTCTCACCAAAATATGTATGCGAGGGTCCTGCCCAGGCAAAGATTGTCAGTGCTGTAATTCCAACCAAAATAGATACTATACCGGCAGTTGAATCCTTTTCAGCTTTTTCCATAGGTTGGGAAAAATCAACTTTATCCTTAATCCCCGGCAATAGAAAGATTAAGAAAAGGATCAAGGTGGCTAGATTGATAAAGAATTTCACGTTGGCAGGTGTGGCAGCTCCCCTTAATATCAGAGACGCGAAGAATTGTGTCCCGCCCAGAACAGTCCCAATTGCGAGGACGATTAAGGTAAAACGGTAAACACCTGGTTTCCCCCGGATTAGTTTGATCAAAGCCATTACTCCCGCAATACCCGTCAAGACTGTTGCAACCATAACGATTTGATATAACCAGCGATAATCCATCAATGCTTTAAAAGCCATTCTGTACCCGATGTTGTTTGAGAACGCAGCACAATATGTTCCCGCGCCACCAAAGAGGTTCATCGCGGCTGTCATACCCATCATGATGATTGCTGAAATCCGAAGCACTTTCATTGATCCTTTCATTTTATTTATCTCCTGAAATATCTACACCTTCGTCTACGGGAAAAATGATCCGCCTAGGGAGCTTCCACGCTCTCTTCCAGGCTCCATGGATTCTCAGAGAAATGGCATCGTTCACAATTCACTTCTAATATAATTTCGTGTGAAGTGAAAGGGACTATGCCAGTATTAACTATTGTATCTGCTTCCCCAATCTTGATCTCAAACGCCCAAGGGCTATACGTTACCCAATAACCCAATTCTTCATCCGGCCCCACTTCCCAACCAGCGCTGTCATGACACGCCACACAGGAGACATCCTGATGTTCTTCGTCATGACCCACTACAGAATCAGTGGAGCTATAAACATCTGGATGGCAATCCGCAGAATCGCACGACGTCGTGGAACTGTGCGGCTGATGACATTCCGTACATTGCATACCAGCATGATCGCCACCGACCACAACCTTTCCATGTTCTGGAGCTTTACTTGTCGTCTCGTGACATTTCAAACATAACTCTGTTGGTGTTTCAACGCTGGCATATTCTTCAAGAGCTGGTATTTCTAACCAGGTATATTCAGCCTGGATGATTCCCTTTTTGTCCTCTTCGTGACAGACCAAACAAGGTACATGCATCCAATCATTTTCTGAAATGAATGGGGGTGGTGTTTCCAATTCAAATTTGCAGACTAGACAGGTTTCAGGGATATCATCAATGGTCGGCTTCCAGTTGATTGGAGCGTGACATTGAGCACAAGAGTTATTATTTCCCTGATCATCAACAACAAATGCAGCGGCATGGGCACTTATTTCCCATAGTTGTCC
>CBDVDO010000067.1:0-7659 GCA_965372765.1 uncultured Anaerolineales bacterium | reverse complement strand
TGACTATCTTTGAAGCACTGCATGAGTTGGGCGGTGTGCTGATTTACGGCATCCCGGAGTTCCGCCTTCCCAAGAAAATTGTTGCTGCCGAAATTGACACCATCAAAAAACTTGGGGCTGAAATCAAACTAAACATGTTGATCGGTAAGACCCGAACCATTGATCAGCTTATAGACGATGATGGTTTTGACGCGGTCTTTATTGGCACAGGATCCGGGCTTCCAATGTTCCTGAAACTGCCCGGTGAGAACCTGAACGGAATCTCTTCCGCGAACGAATTCCTGACCCGGGTAAATCTCATGAAAGCCTACCGCGAGGAATATGCTACACCAATAAAAGTGGGTAAAAAAGTGGCTGTTTTCGGCGCCGGCAATGTTGCCATGGACGCTGCCCGATCCGCTAAACGCGTAGGCGGAGATGACACCGAGGTTAGCATTGTCTACAGACGAGCAAGAGATCAAATGCCTGCCAGAGAGGAAGAAATCCATCACGCAGAAGAAGAAGGCATCATTTTTAACCTGCTGACCAACCCCATTCGTTTCATCGGGGATGAGAATAATCATGTTAAAGAAATCGAATGTGTCAAGATGGAATTGGGAGAGCCCGATGACTCCGGTAGAAGAAGGCCCATAGCCATCAAAGGGTCTGAACACCTGGTGGAAGCAGACACGGTGATTGTTGCCCTGGGCACAATGCCCCGCAAGTTTATCGCTGAGACCACTCCTGATTTAGAAACCAGCGATTGGGGAACCTTCCTGGTGGATGAAGAAAGCGGGGAAACCTCCAAAAAGGGTGTTTTTGCCGGAGGAGATATTGTTACTGGTTCCGCAACTGTTATCCAGGCCATGGGCGCTGGTCGGGTGGCCGCCAAAGCGATCAATGAGTATCTGGCTGAAAACTAAATAAAATCCCTGAAAATTATCTAAAAAGACCCTGGGAGACCGGGGTTTTTTGGTTTCCAGGAGCAAAAAACAGGGTCTCTCAGGCTGCTTTCCTTCATCGCCCCCGGACCTGTTTTCAGGGGGCAGAGTGGTATAATTAAATCAAGTGTGCTCCCTTCCAGCAGCACACGTTTTCATTAATATGTAACTAAAAAAAGAAGGATCGTTTTATGGATATTGGTGCCGTACAACCGATCAATATTGATCAGGAAATGCGCTCTTCTTATCTCGATTATGCCATGAGCGTAATCGTCGCCAGGGCGCTTCCGGATGCCAGGGATGGACTGAAACCGGTTCACCGCCGGATACTGTTTGCCATGCACGATATGGGCATCCGTTCCAGCAGCTCCTATAAAAAATCAGCCCGAATAGTCGGTGAAGTGCTGGGTAAATACCACCCCCATGGAGACAGCGCAGTTTACGATGCCATGGTGAGAATGGCACAGCCATTCTCCATGCGCTATCCCCTGGTCGATGGACAGGGTAACTTTGGATCCATTGATGGGGATTCCCCGGCAGCTATGCGTTATACCGAAGCCCGCATGGATTCCATAGCTGAGGAAATGCTGGCTGGGATCGACAAAGATACAGTAGACTTTACAGATAACTTTGATGGTTCCCTTAAGGAACCGGATGTACTGCCTGCCCGGCTTCCTAACCTGTTGTTAAACGGTGCCTCTGGCATCGCGGTCGGCATGGCAACCAATATCCCTCCTCACAACCTGAACGAGTTAGCGGCAGGCATAAACCACCTGATTGATAATTACAATAAAATAGATAAGGTAACCATCGAGGATCTAATTAAATTCATCCCGGGACCTGATTTCCCCACCGGGGGCATCATTATCGGCGATGAAGGCATCCGCCAGGCTTATGTGACTGGCAGGGGTAGGATTATTCTCCGGGGCAGGGCCCACATTGAGGAAATGGATCAGGCTGGCCGCTTCAGGATCATAATTACAGAAATTCCCTATCAGCTAAAAAAGACCACCCTGATTGAACGCATCGCCAGTCTTGTCCGTGAGGATAAAATCAAATCTATCTCTGATTTAAGGGATGAATCCGACCGGGATGGGATGAGCATTGTCATTGAACTTAAACGCACAGCACAACCGCGTAAAGTTCTCTTCCAGCTCTATAAATATACAGCGCTGCAAACGACATTTGGCGCTCAGATGTTGGCCTTAATTGATGATGAACCCATACTGCTGTCATTAAAACAGTCCCTGACGCTGTATATTGACCACCGCCTGAACATCATCCGACGCCGCACGCAATTTGAACTGAATAAAGCTGAAGCCCGGGCACACATCCTGGATGGCCTGTTAATCGCACTCACCAACCTGGATGAAGTGATCAAAACCATCCGAAAATCAGCAGATACGGATTCTGCGAAAATCTCTTTGATTGAACGTTTTAACCTGACAGAGATTCAGGCGCAGGCAATCCTGGATATGCAGCTTAAACGGCTGGCAGCTTTGGAGCGTCAGAAAATCGAGAATGAGCATAAAGAATTGGTTGGAAAAATCAAACGTCTCAAAAGTCTGCTGAAAAGCCAGAAAAAACAGCTAAAAATCATCAAAGATGATTTAGCTGAATTGGTTAAAAAGTACGGTGATGAACGCCGGACTGATATTGCCCCTGATGCAG
This sequence comes from uncultured Anaerolineales bacterium, assembly GCA_965372765.1. Lineage (GTDB taxonomy): Bacteria > Chloroflexota > Anaerolineae > Anaerolineales > UBA11858 > B10-G9. Next base: position 5,068 of record CBDVDO010000067.1, on the reverse strand, counting down.
CGCAGGAGATTGACGAGGAAGACCTGGTTCCTGACCGGCCGATTTTAATCAGCATCACGGAACGGGGATACATCAAACGGGTGATGGCTCTCACATTCCGCTCCCAGAAACGGGGCGGCATCGGAGTGAAAGGGCACAGCATACGTGATGAAGATGAGATTATGTCCTTAATTCCCGCTCGTACACTGGATACCGTGCTGTTCTTCTCAGACCGCGGGAAGGTCTACTCTTCCAAAGCCTACCGCATCCCGGAAGCAAGCCGAATCAGCCGGGGACTTCCGATAGTTAATGTACTGAATATCGACCCCAACGAAAAAATCACCGCCATCGTGCCTGTGACAGATTTCAAGGAAGCCAAATATTGCACCATGGTGACCCGAAAAGGCTTGATCAAACGGGTAGATCTGTCCGAATTCGATTCTGTCCGACCTTCTGGTTTAATTGCGATCAACCTTAAAGAGGATGATAGTCTAGGCTGGGTCCGGCTCTCCAGCGGTAAAAATGATCTGATGCTGATTACCCGTAAAGGATATGCCCTGCGCTTTCAAGAAAAAGAAGTTCGCCAGATGAACCGGCCAGCGATGGGTGTAATCGGCATCCGTCTCCGCGAGAAGGACGAAGTTATTGGGATGGATATCGTTAAAAAGGGAGGAGATTTACTGGTCATCACTGAAAAAGGTTTTGGGAAACGGACCTCACTGGATAGTTATCCGCGGAGGAGCCGGGCGACAATGGGTGTGCTAACTGTCGACAAAAAAGCCCTCCCGATCATTGGTGAAATTGCGGCAGCCCGAGTTGTCCTACCGGAACAGGACCAGATCACAGTCATCTCTGCCGAAGGTACCGTAATGCGCACCAAGGCTGAGAGCATTTCCCAGTACAACCGGGTTGCCCGCGGTGTGACCATAATGCAATTGCGGGAAGATGATGTGGTGGTTTCTATCGCACGATTTGCAGAACAGGATTTAGAAACAATAGCGGATGAGAAAGAAATACCAACATAATCAAATAGCAATGGAAATATGATAACGAAGAACCGTAATCCATCATGGATTACGGTTCTTTTATTCTTAAAAAACAGCAAATGGTTTCCTGATTTTTTTATTAATTTATGTCGGCAGAGCTACTTTCCCAACAACCAACAAACAAAAAGCGCTGATAATTACCGTGGTGAGGAAAAGAAGGAACACCAAAACCAAGCGTTGAGCTGGAGTCATCCCAAATAATTCGGGCTTGGCTACAGGTTCTCCCCAAACTTCCTCTTCAGAAAAATCAAAATCATCGTCGAACTGGTTTCGGATATCGTCCAATGACATAATATCTCCCCGGAAATCTCGATCCTTTTCCTAGTGTAGCTTATTTTTAGGATCTGTCAACCAAACGAAGCTGGATCTCTCCAGTCCGGTACTTACGCTCTGCTCCGGAATCGGAGTGAAGGATCAGGGAACCCTCATTGGATATACCCAACACTTTCCCCTGATCAACAATTTTATTTCCTGTTTTCAGAACGACAACTTCATTTTTATAAGCCAGCCTTTCCTGCCAGGCAGTGGTAAACGATTTAGAGGGCAGCTCTGGATACCACTTCAGGAGAGATAACATAACCTTTACCAGCAGCTCCAGGCGGGAAAAATCTCTTCCGGCAAGGTCTTCCAGGCAAGCCGCCGGGAAATGCAGGTCCTTTCCCTCCGGAACAGATCCCCTGGATACATTTATTCCAATTCCCAACACAACATCGTTCAACTGGTTTCCAGTCCAATGAACATCCACCAGCACACCACAGATTTTTTTCCCTCCTACCAGCACATCATTAGGCCACTTTATCTCCGCCTCCAGTTGATAATCTTCGATCAAGGTTTCAGCAACTGCCAGGGCTCCCAATCCACTTAGTTTTCCCAGGGTTTCTGGGATTAACAATCCAGGTTCAGGGTACAAAATCCAGCTGAAGGCCAGGGCTTTTCCTGCCCTGGTCTCCCAAGACCTGCCGTGCCGCCCCCGACCAGCAGTCTGGGTAGCGGCCAGGACCAGAGAAAAAGCAGGGGCTCCGGTTTTAATATGATTTTCCGCAGCAGAATTGGTTGATCCCACCTCCTGATAGAGAAAAAGCTCTCCCAGAGGCAATTCTTTTAAACGGCTTCTCCAGACGGATAAATCCATAAAACCATTGTACTAGAGGAAAACAAAAAGGGACAGGAAATATACCCGTCCCTTTGAATTCATCCCAAAACTGATTCTATTTAGCGTTTTTTACTGGCATGCCACCGTTTTTCGGTGAGGGAACCGGGAAAATTTCATCCAGTTCCTTTTTGTCAACGGTCTCCTGTTCAAGCAGTTTTTCAGCCAGAACTTCCAATATGTCACGGCGTTCTTTCAAGATATCAATTGCCCGCTGGTAGGCATCGCTGACCAATTCCCTGACTTCGATATCGATCATTTCGGCAACGGATTCCGAGTAATCCCGCTGCTCAGTGAATTCTTTTCCCAGGAAAACCATCTCATCTTTTTTCCCGTATACCATAGGACCTAATTTCGAGCTCATTCCCAGGCGGGTGACCATCTCCCTTGCCATCTTGGTGACGCGTTCCAGGTCATTAGAGGCACCTGAGGTTATATCGCTGAAGACGATTTCCTCCGCGGCCCTTCCGCCCATAAGACTGACCATATCTGCCAGAATCTTATTGCGAGAAACGAGGGTACGGTCACTGTCAGGCAAAATCAGGGTATATCCACCAGCCTGTCCCCGGGCGATAATAGAAATCTTATGCACGTGATCCGCCTCAGGTAAAGAGCGGGCGGTGATAGCATGACCGGCTTCGTGGTAGGCAATAATCTGTTTTTCAATATCACTGATTATGCGGCTCTTTCGCTGTGGTCCAGCAATAACTCGTTCAATTGACTCCTGGAAATCTTCCTGCTCAATGGCTTTCTTTTCATTCCGGGCAGCTAGAATTGCTGCTTCATTGATCATGTTTTCCAGATCAGCGCCCACGAATCCAGGAGTTGCTTTGGCGATAGTTCTTAAATCCACATCAGGAGCTAATGGTTTACCGCGAGCATGGACCTCAAGAATCGCTTCTCGTCCCCGGATATCAGGGTGGTCCAGGATGACCCTCCGGTCAAACCGACCAGGGCGCAGCAGCGCCGGATCCAGTATGTCGGGTCGGTTGGTGGCTGCGATGATAATCACATTGGTATCGGTATCAAAACCGTCCATTTCCACCAGGATCTGGTTCAGGGTTTGCTCCCGCTCATCGTGACTGCCGCCTAATCCAGCGCCCCTGTGGCGTCCGACTGCGTCAATTTCATCCACAAAGACAATACAGGGGGAGTCGCTCTTGGCTTTATCAAATAAATCCCTGACACGGCTTGCGCCGACGCCGACGAACATTTCCACAAATTCAGAACCTGAAATGGAATAAAACGGCACACCGGCTTCACCGGAAACCGCTTTAGCCAGCAGGGTTTTTCCGGTTCCCGGGGCTCCCATCAACAGCACACCTTTTGGTATTCGCGCGCCTAATGACATAAATTTTTCCGGTTCACGAAGGAATTCAACTACTTCAGCCAGTTCCTCCTTGGCTTCCGGTATACCAGCCACATCGTCAAAAGTCACTGTCGGGTTGTCTCCAGTTAATTTCCTGGCCTTGGATTGACCAAAATTCATAGCTGCCGAACCACCGCCCCGCGCCTGACGGAACACAAACCAGAACAATCCGGCGATCATAATAAAGGGTAAAATGTACCCCAATACATTAATTACGCCAAACCAGGCACTGGGTGGCTTAACTTCAACGTTGACGTTTCCAGGGTTTAGCTCAGCAGAAGTTACCCCCAGTTCTAGTATCTGCTGTACAAATGTAGCATCCGATTCCTTATGAGAGGTTCCTTCAGTGCCGTCCTGGTAAATCAATTCCAGCTCATCTTCATTCACTATCACCCGGCTCAGCTTCCCAGATTTGATTTCCTGGGCAAGATCCCCGATGGTTATATCCTCGGTAGTGACAGCTTGCTGGCGGAAACTGTAAAAAACCAGAATGATAATGCCCACAAACAGCATAATATAGATTACTGACTGACGATTATTTGCTCCAGAATCCACAAAAACCTCCGTTGGGCTCGAAAACCCAGTGTGCGCCAGAATAAACAGCAGGCACACAGTGCTGTCCAGTATACCAAAAATTTGTTTCTTTTTTGAGAAGTCCAGCCCATTATACCAACCCCTTTCAGACTTGAATATAGGCCGGGGTTAAATTAATAAGGTTTTAACAATGGAAAAGTATATTTGCTTCCTAGTAATAATCAAGGTCATCTATCTAAAACAAATGCCAAATGTTTTGATGGATATTATTCATAAGTACTGGAACCTTAATACCATCCGGCCATAAGATTTCTACCCCAGGTAATCCTGCTGGCCATTATTATGCCCCTTGCTGGCGGTCACAGTAAATATGGACTGCTTCGCGCACAAAGGCTGCGCCCCCTTTCCGAACCCGTTCATAATTTACAGCAAACCGCGGATCCTGGACCCACATATCCGCCAAGCTTCTCAGGAAACCAACATCGCAAGCATAAAAAAATTTGTTGAGATAGTCATAATACTCACTAACAGCATCCTGAACATCGGGATCATCCGCTGAGATATCAGGATTTTTCGTAACCATCCGTTCTGCGATCTCTTCTCCCTCCGCTTTGATTTCTTCTTTTTGACTTTTTGTATAACTGGACCATTTTCGCTGTGATTCGGTATACTGAGGCGTTTGACCCCACAGTTCCAGGGTTTCATCTTCATGCCTGGTCTCATCAAACCCTTCAAAATATTCCTTTTCAGACATATACCCTTCTCCCTCTAAGCTGCTAATGGTTTTTTCCAGCGTTGCCAGTAATTTATTTAATCGTTGTACCTGATTCCTGAGCGCAGTCCGGTGATTTTCCAACGAAGATGAAAGCTGAAAATCAGGGCAGCTCAAGAGGTATTGAATTTCCTTTAAGGGAACTTCTAATTCTCGGAAATACAGAACCTGCTGCAGACGCAGTAAATTGTCATGATCATAATAGCGGTAGCCGTTTT
>CBDVDO010000066.1:0-7664 GCA_965372765.1 uncultured Anaerolineales bacterium | reverse complement strand
TGAGTTAATTTGGGAATTCACCTCCAATAATTAACGCTGTAGTTCCATACAGCGTTGATGGGACTGGAAGATAACCGGGACCTCAAGATCGAAGAAAAGAGTGAGATTAAATAAACATCAGGAAGCCAGCAGCCACCAGGAATAGATTGACCATCCTGTTAAAGCGCTCTCCCGAGATTTTATGGACCATCCAATTCCCCAGCAAGACTGCCAAAACCACAACCGGGATGGCCCCTAAAAAGTAAATGAGCATCGAGCGGCTCCAAAGTCCTGAAATTCCATGACCTGCAACAATTAAAGCGCTTGAGATAAGGAAATAACCCTGCAGGGTTGCCCGGAACTTTTCCTTTCCCCATCCCCGCATTACACCGTATATTACAACTGGCGGACCATTTGTGTTATATGCGCCTCCCAGTATTCCGGCAAGAAATCCAAATGGAAATACCAGGTATTCCTTCTTAAGTGTGGGAAGTCGCAGGCCCAATAAATTCAATAAGCCAAACCCAATTAGAACCACCCCCAGGATCACCTTAACGATATGTTCCGGGGCAGATTTTAAGAAGAACAATCCCAACGGTATGCCAGCCAGGGTGGAAAGGATTAGATAAACAGCGGCTTTAAAATCCAATTCCCGCCAATCCCGGAGCAGCATCACCAGGGCAATTACGATGCCGACCAATGCAACCAGAGGTGCAGCTGTTTTGGTACCCAGAATTAAAACCAGCAGCGGCATAGCAATCAAGGCATTGCCGAAACCAAAGGCTGACCGAATCAACGTGGAGAAGAATATTATTAATAAAACCAGGGCAAAAAGCAGGGTGAAGTTCATTAATTTGGATTGCTGCCAATATCTGTCAGGTTTTTGATCGGACAGGATCTTTAAACCGCTGCACAAAGATCACACCCGTTATTACGACCACCATGCCAAGAATTTGAATCGCGCCCAGGGTTTCCCCGAGAAGAACCCAGCTCAATATCGCTGTGAACAACGGCGAGAGATTCAAGATCGTGTTCATCTCCAGCGCCGTTAACTCCCGGAGCGAGTGATTATACAGCAGATATCCCAAGCTTGTATTCACCACTGCCAGAAAGAGAACAATTACTATTGATTTCGGTGTAAATTGAGGGATCCCTTCCACGATAAGCGCCAGCAGCATGCTGAGAATCCCCCCAATCGCAAGGGGTAGGGTTGTTAATGTCAATGTATCCAGTTTTCCATCCCGGGCAATTCCCCGACCCAATAAACTAAATGCTAAAAAACCTATCAATCCGACACCGACAATTAAAATACCTTTGGGTTCTCCGGGACCCATTCCGGAAGAAAAAAACAAGATGCTGCCAAATAAAGATAAGAAAACACCGAATATTTGCCACCTGGTAGGAATCTCCCTCAGTAGAAGAGCTCCTCCGGCAAGCACTAACAATGGAATCAGGCCCATCAATAATGATCCAGTCGTAGCAGGCACATACTTCAAGCCCCAGAACAAGGCGCCGTTGCCAATCGTATAGGCGCTGACCCCTATTAAAATCAAGTGCAGCCAGAGTTCCTTAGAAATCGGGGTTTTTAACGACTGCCTTTTGATAAGAAAGGGAAGCAGCACAACAGCCCCCAGGAAGTATCTGAGCCCTGCAATAGTAAGTGGGCCCAAAGTTTCCAAACCAATTTTTACAACCACAAAAGTTGAGGCCCAGATCAGGGTCACCAGCAAACTTTCGCCAAGGGCAATTAGTCTCCGTCTCTCAATAGTGGTCCCGGTCACCGATTGATTTTCCATAAATCACTTCTTTCCTGTTTCACTAATGAAGCAGTGTTGTGCTTCCAAATATTTACAAATCGCGCTGGTAAATCCGGTAGCGCCGCAGCGGCTTGGCGTTTAATTTATGGATAGCATTATCATGGGGTAGCTCTTCAAACGCAGGAGGGCTTCCTGCTTTTTATAGTTTTAACCACCAGAGTCCAGTGCATTCCGGGAGGACAGGTTTGCTTTCATTTCCAATCTCACTCACCATCTCTTCTCCGAAGAAAAACTCCACTAATTCCAGCGCTTCCTCCCGGCTGTCGAAACGGTAATCAGTTCGAATCCAGGATCGTTGGAAACCACTCTCTTCCAGGAAAGAAAAATATGGTTTCAAATTCTCCTTCTCCACCGGCTCAATATTGCCAGTACCCAGGGTTTCGATAACGATCATCGTTCCCCCGCCGCGCAGCACGCGCTGCATTTCCAACAGAGCTCTCTCCACTTCTCTTTCCCACTCCTCCCCTTCCCAGACTACCAGGTAACAGATACTCCAGCCGGAGAGCACCAGATCAGCAGACTTGTTTGGCAATGGTATCCGGCGGTGATCTCCTGCGGTCACTTGCCATTTTCCCAGCTGTTGATTTCGCAGTCTTTCAGCCGCCACTCCCAGCATGTGAGGAAACAAGTCCAAAGCATGAACTGATTTGGCATGAGGTGCCAGTAGATGAGCCAGACGCCCGGTGCCAGAGCCCAGATCAACAACGTCTTTTCCATTTAGTGGTGTGATCCTTTTAATTTCCGGAAGCAGGTTGTCCAGATAGTCTTCCCGGCCAATCAGGCGCTGGTACAGGTCCGCTTCCTGCTGATAAACTGTTTTATGGTCTGTCATGGTTTTTTGCTCATTTAGGGGGCAGTGTCAGTGCATAACCAGCTCCCTGGGCAATCCAATCTTTGAGGTTGTCGTCTTTTCTATAACCCGGCTCATTGACAACAACCCAACCCGCCATCGCTCTACCGGTCATATCAAACAATTCTACATCGGATTGCAAAAGAGCGTCGGTGTAATTTTCCTCTCCGACCCGCACGATTAAATCTTCCCTGATTACTCCGCAAGCCATGTTCCCCTGTAATAAAAAACCGATCCCGCCAAACATTTTCTTTTCCTCATATCCCAGACTCTCAGATAATATTTCCCGGACCCGCTGGGCGAGACCCTCATCATAGGCCATGTTTTACTCCTCAACTGAAATCAGAAACCCTTAAAGTTTTCCCAATAATAATCCTCCCGGATTAACCTTTTTCCCTCAGTTATCCTTGCTTAGATTATAACTAGAACCAGGCTGTTTTCTCGGCGGAATCCCAACTTGGTAATTTCCCGATCTTTTCTCTGGGGATTAAGCATCAAAATAACGTTAATCTGCAAATCGTTTGTTTGAATGCTATTGATTTGAGTATCTGGGTGAAAAAAAGAAACTTAAGCTTAAGTTTTTAGACAACTCTTCTTAATCAAAGAACTGGAAATTATTTTTACCGATGTCTTTTGCCCGGTACATGGCAACGTCGGAATTTTTCAGCAGGTCAAGATCAGGAAGGTCTCTTTTCTCAGCTATGCTTATTCCTACACTGGCAGTTATTTGAATGCTGTGATCTCCAAGCTGGATTGGAAGATAAATGTTGTTAAGCAGCTTTTCGGTAATTCTACTAACGTCCATTTTGTTCCGGATGTTCTCAAGAATGATCACGAATTCGTCTCCCCCCATCCTGGCCACTGTGTCGCTTTCTCTCAACGTTCCCTGCATTCGCCTGCTGAGTTCTTGCAGTACTTGATCCCCAACTGCATGTCCATACTCATCATTTACACCTTTGAAATTGTCAAAATCAACAAAAAGAACCGCCACCAGGCTTTGATCGGTTTCGGAATATATGCCCTGATAACGATCTTCAAACAAGGTTCGATTTGGCAGGTTTGTAAGCGGATCGTATAATGCCTGCTGCTGCAAACGAAACTCATAATCTTTTCGTTCGGTGATATCCCGCATGATACATTGCACATGGCACGGATTCCCCTTGACAGCATAAACCAGCGCCATGTTCAATTCTACCGGTACCCTGCTGCCATCTTTCCGTACCAGCTTCTCTTCAAATGTAGGCAGGTTTTGTCCCTCCAAAATCTGTTCCCTGCTTCGCTTCATCTCCTCAAGATTATCGGGGTCTCCAAATTCTAGTGCATTCAAGCCCACAATCTCTGCTTCTGAATATCCCAACATCTCAACCGCCTGGGCGTTGGATGACAATACAATCCAATTCAGATCAAAGATCACCACTCCATCATTGGTCCGGTCAAATAAGGCCCGGTAGCGGTCTGCGGTTTCCTGCGATTCAGACAAGGCATTTCGGATCACCTTATCTGCTGTCCAAATATAAACGGCTGCCATCATGGTGTAAATAGTCTGAATAAACCAGCGGGTATCATTGGCGGGGAGGGGAAGCAAATTTACCACTAAACCATTTTGCTCCATTCTGAGAATTAGAAAATTTATTATCAGGGTGAATATGGTTATTAACAAGGCAGTTTTTCCATTCAATGCCAATCCGGCAAAGATAACGATCAAAATCTGCCCATGGACGCTGACCCCGCGGATTCCGGCTACTATTGCCATGTCAATTGTAAATACAAGCCACCCAAGAATCACAATCAGCCAGCTAGCCGCCTCTAGCTTTCCTTTCCTTAACAATCCATAGGAGATCAACATAGCCAGAGCCCCGGTACCACCCATATAATATATCTCGGGGTGCTCTGGAGAAGAAAAGGAAGAATATATAACGATTGCAGTGACTAAAATTAATACTGAAAACTGCGTCACAACCAAAATATTGGCTCGGCGCTGCTTTTCTTGATCTTTAAAATCCGGAATAGTAAAAATTTTCATGTTCAGCCGGTTAAATACCTCAACTGGGCAGAATTGCCCAATCAAGTGATATGGAATTACCAGCATCATAAAGGAAAAGGTTGTTGAGGAGCTTAACAGGTTTGTTATCGTCAGTCACCCCCTCCTTGCGGGTAACTTACAATTTATTACAGGCTTGGAAGTCCTCCGAGGACCAGTATTTTGGATAATATATCAACGGTTTTCCCCATTATTGGATTTCATCCAGGTATAAATAATCATTCCCTCCTAACCACAGCCCCTCAAACAATTTCGATTCTATCCGTTGAAATAATTTCCACACCAGAAAGTTCAAGCTTTTCTTGCCATTTTTTAATGATTTCGGCAGCCTCAGGATTATAGTTACTGTGTCCACCTTCTACCAGGAAAACCCGGTATCCCAGCTCCAGGCCACCAAGGCAGGTTGCCCCGATGCATCCCTGGGTAACTAATCCCATGATGAGGAGATTTTGAATTCCCCGGACTTCCAATTCGCTCTGGAGTAGTGTGTCCAAGAAGGCATTTCCCTGCTTCTTTTGAATCAGCGAATCCGCTTCCCTGGGAGAAATACCGGGGTGGAGCTGCCACCCTTCTGTTCCTTCTTTCAAGAAGGATTGGTTGGCGTGTTGAACAAAGATAACCTTAACTCCGAGCAGGTGAGATCGATCAACCATTATATTAATGGTTTCTATCAGTTGATTAGCTTTGTGAACTGGATTCGGCCGGGTAAATAGAGCTCGCTGGACATCGATCACTAACAAGGCAGTCTTTCCCGAGTGGAATTGAATTGCTTGAGGCATCGTTTTTGTCTCCTGTCTTGGCCTGTGTTTTATCAGGCAGGTTCAGCTTTGGTGGGTTTCATTCAAAAAGCGGCATTTGTTTTATTTTTCCAGTCCTATTCTCTGGTTCAAATACCGGAATTTTGTTTTTAATACCGGTCCGGTTGATTTCATCCTGAAATGCTTTATTCAACTCCCTCCAACCGGGAACACTGCATTGATACTGGTCGCTATATCTATTAATATACTTCTCTTTTAGTCCAGGGAAAAGGTGATCCAGTTTATGGTAATAATATTCTCGTGAACCCGGACGGAGGGAAACACCAAAAGAGGGAATGATATAGGCAGCCCCACTGTCATGCGCCCAGGAGACAATCTGGAGAATATTCTGCTCGTTGTCTTCCAAAAATGGCAGCATTGGCATCATGGTGACCCCGGTGAGGATTCCTGCCTCCGCCAGTTTAAGCATGGCCCGGAAACGATCGGAGGGGAGGGGAGCGCCTGGTTCAAGTTTTCGAGCCAATTCATCGTCCGCCGTCGTGATCGTAAAACTAACCGCGGCATAAACCCGGCTGATATTTTTAAGAAGATCAATATCCCTGAGGACAAGATCAGACTTGGTTAAGATATGCACCGGGAATTTATTATTAGAAATAATTTCCAATGCCTTCCCTGTCAGTTGATACTCCTTTTCCACAGGCATATAGGGGTCGTTCATGGAACCGAAACCTATTGTCCCTCGCATCCTCTTGCGGGGTAAAACATCCTCCAACAGATCAAGCGCGTTGACTTTAACCCGGATTTTAGAAAAATCCCCAATCCGGTAGCAATCCGAGCGGGAATCACAGTAAATACACTGGTGTTGGCATCCCCGGTAGAGATTCATGTTGTACTTTAATCCAAACCAGGGATCTGGCTGCTTCACGTGATTAAGAATGGTCTTGGCAGTTATCTCTTTAATCATGGGCGTAAACTGTGGTGGGAATTTTCTTAATATGCAGCATGGATCTCCTTTGATTATTATACAGCTTTCAGATTTCTATCCCTATGGGTTTAACAAGTTGAAAAAGTGCTCAGTTGCCAGGGGTGAAACAAAATGACCCTGGAGATTTCACTCCAGAGTCATTTAAATGTAATGATTGTTCTTTCCTGGTTACCTGGTTTTGTCCGGTAATCCTACAACATCATCCAAAGGAAATTATCTGCCTCATTTCTCTAGAAATAGCTTTACGGAAAATCCTTAAATGCTTTTTCCGCTCCATAACCAACACCAACCATACTTGGGCCGGTGTGGGCGCCCAGGACCAAAGACATCGGCCCTGTAGGAAGCCAGTTGCATTTATAAACCTTATCGACCTGCTCGCGTAGAAGAGCTGCTCCTTCAGGATTGTTGGAATGCAGCACCTGGACGCGCAGCTCACTGCCCGGTTCATGCTTGCGCCCCATCACCTTTACCAAACCTTTCAACGCTCCTTTAAATGTCCGAACCTGTCCCAGCTGCTCGTAAGTCCCGTTGACTTTCTCCACGCCAATCATCGGCTTGATATTGATCAACGAGGCAATGATCCCTTTCATATGGCTGATGCGCCCTCCGTGGATCAAATACTTTAACTCATCGAGCGTATATATGCTGTCGCAGGCATCCCCAATCCGCTGCGCCAAATCCAGGATTTTATCCTTCGCCCAACCTGCTTTTGCTGCGCGGGCTGCTGACTTAACCACCCAACCTGCTGCCGCGGACAAAGTCTTGGTATCAATGTGAGTTACATTCGCCTCGGGAACCATTTCTGCCCCTGCAAGAGCTGAGTTGTAGGTGCCGCTCAATCCAGAGGTCATATGGATGGAAAGAATGTCCGGATCCTTGTCTGCCAGACGTCGATAGAGGTCGGCGAATTCTCCTGCTGAGGGTTGGGAGGTAATCGGTAAATTCCCTGATTCAATCAATATTGGATAAAAATCTTCGGGTTTAATATCCACGCCTTCCCGATACGATTTTCCGTCCAGGGTAACAACCAGCGGCACAACGTGAATGTTCAATTCGGCCGCTTGTTCAGGGGTTAAACTTATATCGGTCCCACTATCAGTTACAATTTGCATTTTATTCTCCTTGTATGCTAAATAGTTTAAAGCTGCTTCCCCATGCTGATCCGCTCTTCAACTGAATAACCTAATTTTTCATAAAACGCTTGCAGATCAGAATTATTTGCCCGGATTTGTAA
>CBDVDO010000065.1:0-7698 GCA_965372765.1 uncultured Anaerolineales bacterium | reverse complement strand
ATGCTACAATGCAAGCCGTGGTTTCCTGTCCGAGTTAGACAATCATCAGGAAAAAATGCTCAACAAATTAAAGGCTCTTTCCCAAGAATACTCCCGGACGTTTTGGTTAATCATCCTTGCGATGTTCATTGATCAACTGGGCGGGATGCTGATATTCCCCTTTTTCGGGTTGTATATCACCTCAAAATATTCCGTCGGCATGACTGAAGTAGGTGTGCTGTTTACTATCTTCGCGGTGACTAGTGTCTTTGGAAGTTTGATTGGGGGAGCGCTGACGGATAAATTTGGCCGGAAAGTTATCATTATTTTCGGCTTGGTGGTCAGCGCAGGAAGTTCTCTAATGCTGGCCTTTGCGCCTACCCTCAACTTCATATATTTTGCAGGTTTTATTGTCGGGTTATTTGGAAATGTAGCTGGCCCAGCCCATCAGGCCATGATCGCTGACGTGCTGCCGGAGGACAAACGGGCAGATGGTTTTGGAATCCTGCGAGTGGCTGCAAACCTGGCTGTTGTAATCGGACCCGCTATCGGCGGATTACTGGCGACCAAGGGCTATACACTGCTATTTATCATTGATGTCATCACCAGCTTCATCACTGCCGCTATTATCTTCATGTTTGTTCCGGAAACCAAACCCGTTGCATCACCCGAAACCAGTGAGGGACAAGAACAAGAAGAAACTTTCCTGGAATCTTTTGGCGGTTATTTCAAAGTTGCCAAAGACCGGGTTTATATGGTCTTTATCTTGGGATCTCTACTAATGGCTTTGGCATATATGCAGATGAACACCAGTTTGCCAGTCTTCTTGAGGGATGTCCACGGGATCCCCGACAGGGGCTACGGCTTTCTACTGAGCTTGAACGCAAGCATGGTAGTGCTGTTCCAATTCTGGATCACCAGGCGAATCAAACGTTTCTCCCCCCTGAAAATAATGGCCTGGGGCGTGGTCATCTATGCCCTTGGATTCTCAATGTATGGTTTTGTATCAACCTTCTGGCTCTTCATCATTGCAATGGTGATCATCACCATTGCGGAAATGCTGGTCTCCCCAACCAGCCAGGCAATTGTTGCCAAGTTATCACCTGAAGATATGAGGGGAAGGTATATGGCAGTAGCTGGATTTAGCTGGACAATTCCCATGGCCATCGGCCCCCTGGCAGCCGGATTGATTATGGATAATTACAACCCCAACTGGGTTTGGTATGCCTGCGGGATCATCATGCTCTTATCTGCCACTACCTTCGCCGGACTGCATCTAAAGGCCGCGGAACGGTTTGCGTCTGTCAATGGAGATGCCTCAACTTCGTCCCCGGAAGCTGTTTCCAGTTAATCCTGAAGGATTGATTTCCTCCTTCAAAAGGTTCTCACCGTTGACCGGCTTATTGGTTTATGGCATAATCAGCGCAACATATCAACAAAAGCAGAGATGAAAACGAGTAAGGTTGTCTCGATCTGCCAGCGATCCCGGAAACGGTGGAAGCCGGGTCAGAAACGGCAATCTGAAAATCCTTTCGGAGCTGAGAACTGAACCCCTTTGGCAATTAAGGGATCCGGGTTCACCCCCGTTATCAGGGTGCGAGGCTGAATCGCAGGTTCGGCATTATCCGCCATAACTATCTGCAGAGAGCCCTCGCTAAGAGCCCGCTAACCAGCGGGAACACGGGTGGTACCGCGTGAGTTGAAACTCTCGTCCCGGCAGGGATGAGAGTTTTTTTATTCAGGAGGCAGGATGGCTATCAAAAAAGCGCCCCATGAAATTGATTTTGTCCAACTGGAGCATCAAACCCTAAAGTTTTGGGACGAGATTGATGCTTTTAACAATTTAAGATCCCTTCGCAAGGGCAAACCGCCCTGGTCATTTATCGATGGACCAATTACCGCCAATAACCCCATGGGAGTCCACCATGGCTGGGGACGGACCTATAAGGATCTTTTTAACCGGTACTGGGCTATGAAAGGCCGCGATCTTCGCTATCAAAATGGATTCGACTGCCAGGGATTATGGGTGGAAGTAGAAGTTGAAAAGGAAAAAGGATTTAAATCTAAAAAGGATATTGAAAGTTATGGACTGGCAAAATTTGTCCGGGATTGTAAAGCCCGGGTACTGCGATACGCCGCCGTGCAGACAGAGCAGTCCATCCGCCTGGGATATTGGATGGACTGGAACCAGCCTGACTTTCTCCGGGATCTGGCGGACAAATTACTGGAAGATCCCCTGCAGGAAATCACAGTTCCTGGACCAAAAGGGCCTGTAACTGACACCGTGGAGCGAATTGTCGGGCGGTTGGGACTTCAGGAACTTGGGGGCAGCTACTTCACATTCTCCAATGAAAACAATTACATGATTTGGACTTTCCTGAAGAAAACCTGGGAGAAAGGCTGGTTGTACCGGGGAGCTGATGTGATGCCCTGGTGCCCCCGCTGCGCAACAGCAATTAGCCAGCATGAAATTGTCACAGATGGCTATGAAGAGCTCACCCACCGCTCTATAACGCTGCGGTTCCCTCTTCGCGATCGACTAAATGAGTCTTTGCTGGTTTGGACCACTACTCCCTGGACTTTGACCTCAAACGTTGCGGCTGCAGTCGGGCCCGATCTCACTTACCTGAAAGCCCAGGTCACCTTACCCGGTACAGATGGAGAGGAACACATTGTTTACCTTTCTAAAGGAACTGCGGCTATGCTCCAGGGTGAGTACAAAATCCTGGGTGAGATTAAAGGGGCGGAGATGGAAGGGTGGACCTACGATGGTCCTTTCGATGATCTGCCAGCAGCACAATCCTCTGGCGGTGTCACCGAACTAAAAGAGCTTCGGGAAAGCATAGAGAAAAGCGCCGTTGAGTCTCATCAGGTGATTATGTGGGAAGAAGTAGGAGAAGAAGAAGGCACAGGAATCGTCCATATAGCGCCGGGCTGCGGCGCGGAAGACTTCCAACTCTCGTTTGAATATTCACTGCCGCGGATTGCTCCCTTAACTGAGGAAGGGTATTTTATCGACAGCTTTGGCTGGATCACTGGCAAACACGTTTCAGAAGTGACGGCTGAAATTTTTGAGAACCTGGAAGAAAAGGGGGTTCTCTATCATGTAGAGCCCTATACTCACCGCTACCCCACCTGTTGGCGCTGTAAAACCGAACTCGTCTTCCGCCTGGTGGATGAATGGTTCATCAGTATGGGCGAGAACTACCAGAAACCCCGAGAAGAGATTAGCGCAGAAGAGAAGGAATCCAGCCTGCGCTATCAGATTATGGATGTAGTGGATCAAATCCGCTGGATCCCTGATTTTGGACACGCCCGTGAATTGGATTGGCTTCGAAATATGCATGACTGGATGATTTCCAAAAAACGCTACTGGGGATTAGCCTTGCCGATCTGGGTTTGCGAGGATTGTGATCATTTCCATGTGATTGGCGATGAAGAGGAATTGGAAGAAAGGGCCATAGAGGGATTTGACGCCCTCAAAGGTCATACCCCTCACCGCCCGTTTATTGACGGGGTAGTGTTGGCCTGTGATAAATGCGGTGGAAAGATGACCCGTATTCCCGACGTGGGTAATCCCTGGCTGGATGCGGGCATTGTGCCATTTTCAACCTTGAGTTTCCGGACTGATCAAAAGTTCTGGGAAAAATGGTACCCCGCTCACTGGATCAGCGAATCGTTTCCGGGACAATTCCGGAATTGGTTCTACAGTTTGCTTGCCATGGGGACCGTACTTGATAACTCACCTCCTTTCCTGGAGAATTTCAGCTACGCCAGCCTGCATGCAGAAGATGGCCGGGAAATGCATAAATCCTCGGGGAATTCAATAGAGTTCAACGAAGCCGCGGATAAAATGGGCGTGGATGTTATGCGCTGGCTGTACTGTGCGCATAAACCAGAAAACAACCTGTTATTTGGTTACCACCGCGCAGAGGAAACCCGCCGCAGATTCATCATTCCTTTCTGGAATGTCTATTCCTTCTTTACTACCTATGCCGAAATTGACGGTTGGTCCCCTGGATTAAAGGATTTTGACCCGGATTATCCTGAAGGACCTACACCAAAAACCCAAAATCCACTGGACCGCTGGATCCTGGGCCGGTTAAACCAGACCGTAGAACAGGTCTCATCGGATATGGAAAACTCAAACGCATTTAACGCTACCCTGGAATTTGAGTCCCTCCTCGATGATCTGAGTAATTGGTATGTCCGCCGTTCCCGGAGGCGATATTGGAAAACCGAGACGGATCAGGATAAAAACACCGCCTACGAAACGCTCTGGCACGTCCTGGTAAAGATGATTCGCTCGCTGGCTCCAGTGATTCCTTTCCTTACCGAGCAAATCTACCAAAACCTCGTCAGGTCAATATACCCAGATGCCCACCAGAGTATCCACCACACACTCTGGCCTGAAGTAGATCAGAATGCGATCGATCAAAAGTTGATCAATCAAATGAAATTAGCCAGGGAAACCGCCAGTCAGGGACTAAGCGCCCGGAGTAATGTAGGGATCAAAGTCCGCCAGCCCCTTGCTCAGGTGCTGGTTCACGTCAAAGAAGGTCGGGCAGAACTTGACGAAGAGCTGATTGAAATCGTCCAGGACGAGCTAAATGTTAAGGACCTGTCATTTGTTCAGGACGCAAAATCCCTTCTGGCCTATAAGGTACTTCCTGACAATCGTGCCCTGGGACCAAAATACGGGGCAGATTTCCCAAAAGTTCAAGAAGCTTTATCTAAACAGGATCCGGATGAGATTGTCAACCTGGTGAATGAAGGCAAAGATATACCCCTGGAACTGGAGGGTAAACAAATCCTGCTCACCGCAGACGAAGTCCTCATCCGCACTGAAGCGGCTGAAGGTTTATCCACAGTTGACAGCAAACTACTTACCGTTGCCATTGACACCGAAATCACTGCCGAACTGCGGGATGAAGGCCTAGCGCGGGAAATCATCCGCCGTATCCAGGACTTCCGAAAACAAGCGGATTTTGATATTTCCGACCGGATTTCCCTAGTTTACCAGGCTACGCCAACCCTGCAAAACGCTGTTGAAACCCATCGAGATTACATCATGGAAGAGACTCTCACTGTTGAAATGAGTGAAGGCGACCCGGAAAAAGGCATGTTCAGCGGTAGCGCCAGCTTTGAAGGCGAAGAAGCAACTCTTGGAATAAAGGTTGTTGAGTAATATCCTCAAAGTTTGGAGATCCCGCATCCTTTTAATATTTGATATAATTAATTTTATGACCCTGAAAAATAAACACAATCAGGCCCTGGACTATTATCGACTCTAGAAGCGCTGACTCATAAAACAGATCAGCGCTTCTCCACACGCCCTCCCCTACGAGGGCGTGTTATTATGTATAGACCAGGAATAAATGGGAGAACCTCATGGCAATCAAAAGCAAGATGACCATAGATGAACAAGTAAATTACTTAATGCAAGGCGCCGAATATGGTGATGACCAAGTAAAGAAAGCCATGGCAGCGGAATTAAAAACACGCCTACTAGAAGCTGAAAAGGAAAAACGCCCCCTCAAAGTCTACTGCGGGTATGATCCAACTGCTCCGGATTTGCACCTGGGTCATACTGTAACCATGCGTAAATTAGGTCAGTTCCAGGAACTAGGTCACGAAGTGACTTTCGTGATAGGCGATTACACATCCCTGATAGGCGATCCTTCCGACAAGGACAAACTGAGACCCCGCCTGTCCCCTGAGCAGGTTGCCCTCAATGGAAAGACCTATGCTGAACAAAGCTTTAAAATACTGGATCCTGAAAAAACCGTAATCCGCCACAACGCAGAATGGTTATCAAAACTGACCTTCGAAGACCTGATCCACTTAAGCTCGAATTTCACTGTTGGACAATTCCTGACCAGGGATAACTTCGCCAAACGATATAAAAAGAACGAAGCTATTTACCTGCACGAATTTTATTATGCCCTCATGCAGGGATATGACGCCTATACCCTGGACGCAGATGTCCAGGTAGGGGGCAGTGATCAATTATTCAATATAGTTACCGCTTCCAGGAAGTTGATGACAGCCCTGGGGAAGAAGCCCAATATTGGTATTATCATGTCTATTTTGCCGGGAACAGACGGAGAAATCAGGATGAGCAAGTCTTTGGGCAACCATATTGCCATCACAGGTGATCCCAAAAATATGTATGGAAAATTAATGAGCATTCCGGATAAGGCCATGGGAGTCTTCAGTCGGCTGGTAACCCGCTGGACTCCAGATGAGATTAAAGTCTTTGAAGAAAAGATCTCTAACGGCAGCCTGCACCCCAAAGAAGCCAAGATGAAACTGGCTCGCGAAATTGTCGACATCTATCATGGAAAGAAGGCAACAGAAAAAGCTGAAGCTGAATTCATCCGGGTCTTCCAGGAGCATGGCCAGCCTGACGAGATGAATGAATACAAACTCCAAAAAGACCAATCACTCCTGGATGTGCTTCAAGAAAGCGGTCTCTCAGAGAGCCGCAGCCAGGCCCGGCGCCTGATCAAACAAAATGCCGTTCGGCTGGATGATCAAATACTGGAAGATCCCCACGCTGAGTTTCCCGGCAAAGGTGTTCTGCAAGTCGGCAAGCGGCGTTTTGTCAAAATCGTCTGACTTAGATATCGTTCATCCGGGCACTTAATTGGATCAAAACCATCCTGGAAAATGGGTGCTGTCAAGAATATTCAAACGAGCAGTTAAAAGTAACCTGATTAGCAATTCAGGGGGAAGGAATTGGTTTCTCTGCTTGTCGCCGGATACAACCTGTTCCGGATAAAAAAATACCGGACAGAAAAGGGGTTCCTGTCCGGTTTATTAACTCATCTCTGAAGAGATTTATTTGTATTCCGCTTCCCCATTTTGCCAAATCATCCGTCGGCGTCGAAAAGCCCAACACATATAGGATATGGAGACAAAATAACTGGCCGGGAGACGGTGCAGGTTCTTTATTTTGGTGCCCAGGACCGTGGTTTTACCGCGGAATCCCATCGGCCCAATATCGAGTTGATTAGCCTGCTGGGTGATCTTTTCTTCCAATTCAGACAGCGTTGGATCAGGGTTTTTATCATCCAACTGCCGGAGCAAGGCTTCTTTGGAACCTGCATAAGATGACCCGCGGTCACCGCCGATAGCAATGCCCAATACGCCAGGAGAACATCCCTTACCCTGGGCTTTCATCACCGCATCCAAAGCGGTTTTTCGCACACCATCCAGGTCTCGGTCCGCTTTCAATGATGGGTCCGGAAGTTTATACTGGGTGCTTACATTTTCACACCCACCGCCTTTCAGTATCAGGTCTATTAATAATTCATCTCCCTCGACTTCTTGAAAATGCAATGATGGATAATGCTCATCCCCGCTGTTATCTCCTGTATTCTTTCCAGTCACCGAATTAACTGAGTTCGGCCTCAAATACGCTTTAGCTGTTGCTTGAATTACTGCATCCTTGATTTGGGCAGAAAGTTTCCTCGTACTCCAACCCTCTGGATAGGTAATATAAAAAATAGGGGTCCCTGTATCTTGACATATTGGAGTTGATTTTTCCCTTGCCATCTCAACATTTTTCAGGATCGTATCCAATGCGCCCTCTGCCGCCGAGCCTTCAGCTTCTTGATCTTTTGATTTTCGTAATTTTTCCTCTCCATCCCTGGGTAAATCAGTCGATGTCAAGCGCACTAATTCCAGGAGCTGATCAGTTAAATCGGGCTGCAT
>CBDVDO010000064.1:0-7767 GCA_965372765.1 uncultured Anaerolineales bacterium | reverse complement strand
AAAATGTCACACTCCATGAGAAACTATGGAGATGAGACAAATGACAAAGATTATCCTAGCCCATGAGTTATTGGAAGAAGGTATAAATAAAAGCCATATAGCCAAACACCTCGACGTATCTCGGCGAACGATTATTCGCTGGTCGCAAGCCATAGACAGGCACGGCAGCTTGGAAGCTTTCCTGGAGTATTACAATAAATCCAAGAAAGGTGATCGTCAGAAGCGGAAAATTGACCCGATCTTGAAACGTCGCATCTGGGCCTTGCGGAAAAAACACCATCAATGTTGTGGGCAGAAGATCCAATACTTCCTGCAAAAAGAGTATGGCATGCAGGTAAGCGTGACGACAATCTACAAGATTCTCTCAGAGAAATATCAATTACGCTCAAAGTGGCAGAAGAACCAGAAAAGAGGTCCTGTACCCGCTGCACGAGCTCCCAGAGAGGTGTTACAGATGGATACAGTGCTTTTTGGAGAGGTTTTTGCCTTCACTGCCATTGATATCTACACTAGAGAAAGCGATGTCCTCTTACGGCCCGCACTAGAAGCCATTGATGGCAAAGCTTTTCTGGATCATTGCATGACAAGGCGCTTTGATGGTTTTTCAAATATCATTCAGACTGATGGTGGAAGTGAGTTCAAAGGAGAATTCAGTGCAAGTGTAAATGATTATTGTGCTCACCATCGCATTGCCCGACCTTACAAGAAAAATGAGCAAAGTTATATCGAAAGTTTCAATCGCAGCTTGCGAAAAGAATGTCTTGGATGGATTAAATATCAGGAATCAGAAATCCCGGGATTAACTCATTGCGTTGAAGAATGGTTGCGGTATTATCATTACGTACGACCACATATTTCGTTAGGAATGCGACCGCCCCTCGAAACTCAAGTGTGACATTTTAAAGTGTACATTGCGCATGCCTTAGAGGTATCCGGTGGCTTTTTAGCATACGATCCGTAACCCTTGGAGGATTACGGATCGACAGTTTTTTCAAGCATGATCGGTGAGAAAAATTAATTATTTTTCTTTCTTATCCTTAAAGGTCAGTTGGCTCTCATCTTCCGGGTCAATATCGGCGATTATGACACCACCTTGTTTGAACTCGCCTTTCAGCAATTTCTTTGAAAGTGGACTCTCTATGAATTTTTGGAGTGCCCGGGTTAATGGTCTAGCTCCAAAATCAGCAGAATAGCCCCGTTCTGCCAGCCACAAGCGGGCTTTCTTGGTTATGGAGACCTCCAAGCCATTTTCAGCCAGCCTCTGTTCAACATCTTTCAATTGCAGGTCAACAATTTTCACCATATGTTCCCTGGTCAGCGGAGAGAAGAGTATTATCTCATCAATCCGGTTCAAAAATTCCGGTCGGAAGGCATCCTTCAGCGCTTTGTCAATTTTACTTCTGGCTTCAATATCATTATCGCTAGCAGCACTATCGATAAAGCCCAAGCTGCCAGAACGACTGACATATTCAGTTCCCAGGTTGCTGGTCATGATCAGGAGACTATTGCGGAAATCAACCTGCCGCCCCTGGCCATCTGTCAATCGACCATTATCCAGGATCTGCAGCAGTGCATTCCAGACTTCCGGATGAGCCTTTTCAATTTCATCAAACAGGATCACCCGGTACGGTCGTCTGCGGACTGCTTCGGTCAACTGTCCACCCTCTTCATAACCGACATAACCAGGAGGAGCGCCAAATAACCGGGAGGCTGTATGCTGTTCCCGGTATTCACTCATGTCCAGACGCAAAAGAGCATCCTCATCATCAAACATGAACTCAGCCAATGCTTTGGCTAATTCAGTCTTTCCAACACCGGATGGTCCAACAAAGATAAATGATCCAATGGGGCGTTTGGGGTCTTTCAGCCCTGATCTGGCGCGGCGGATTGCATCCGAAATAACCGTGATTGCTTCATCTTGACCAATAATCCGTTCGTGAAGTCTTTCTTCCATATGCAGCAGTTTGTCAGCTTCAGCTTCCAGCATCTGGGTCATTGGGATGCCGGTCCACTGGGAAACCACCTCAGCCACATCATTTTCATCCACTACTTCATCTAGTTCATGTTCTGCTTCCCAGGCTTCACGCTCATTATAAAATTCCTCTTCCATACGAACGCGCTGAGTCTGCATGGTAGCAGCTCTCTCGTAATCTCTTTCCTGCCCAGCAACCTCTTCCTCATTTTTTAGGTGCTCAATTTCAGTCTGTTTTTCCTTCAGCTCTTGAGGTAGAGAATATAAGGCGACTCGCAACTTGGCCGCAGCTTCATCCATCAGGTCAATGGCTTTATCCGGTAAATGGCGGTCTGTTACATAACGGTCAGCCAAAGTTGCAGCTGTCCGCAGTGCTTCATCAGAAAAACGGACTTTATGATGCGCCTCGTAGCGGTCTCTTAATCCTTCCAGCATCTGGATTGTTTCTTCAACTGAAGGCTCTTCAATATACACCGGAGCAAATCGCCTTTCCAGGGCACTGTCCTTTTCTATATATTTATGGTATTCATCCAAAGTTGTCGCCCCCACACACCGGAGTTCACCACGGGCCAGAGCCGGTTTCAGCATATTTGAAGCATCCATCGCACCCTGGGCAGCACCAGCACCGACTACAGTATGGAGCTCATCAATAAAGAGGATAACTTCCCCTTCGGCTTTTTCCACATCATCAATGGCAGCTTTTAACCGTTCCTCAAATTCACCCCGGAAACGGGACCCAGCAATCATTGCACCCAAATCGAGCTCCACAACCCGTTTCCCGGAAAGGATTTCCGGTATGTCATTGGCAGCGATCTTTTGTGCCAAGCCTTCTACGATGGCGGTTTTTCCCACTCCCGCCTCACCAATCATCACCGGGTTGTTTTTTGTTCTGCGGGATAGGATTTGAATCACACGCAAGATTTCTGCATCACGTCCAATCACTGGATCAAGTTTACCTTCCCTGGCTAATTTGGTTAAATCACGGGAGAATTTTTCCAGTGCTTTGTAGCGGCTCTCGGCTTTGGGATCTGTAACCCGCTGACCGCCCCTAATCTGATCAATCGCCTGATAGACCCGGTCTTTTGTCACTCCCTCATCGCTCAATAAACGGGCTGCCGGAGTGTTTTTTTCATCCAAAATTGCTAAAAAGAGGTGTTCTGTGGAAATAAACTCATCTTTTAAGCGATTGGCTTCCTGATTGGCAACATCCACAATTCGTTTAACTCGGGGTGTAATAAATACCTGGCCTGCTCCCCGGCTGCCGAATATACTCGCTTTTTGAGTATTTTTCAGAACATAATCCAGCCGCTCATTTAAATCAGCAACATGAATATTAAGACTCTGTAATACTTGTGAAATCGCACCTTCCGGCTGCTCAATCAAAGCCAGAAGAATATGTTCTGTATCTATCTGGTTGTGCCCATAACGCTGGATGATCTCAGCAGCGCGCTGGGCTGCTTCCTGTGCCCGTTCCGTAAAACGGTCAAATCGCATCATTTAAACACCATCCTTGGTCAATTGTTCTTGATCATATTGGTACAAACATAATATTTTCCCGATCCTCTAGTTTGAGTCTTTCCGGGAAGAAAAAAGGTGTTAATCCCCATAATACGCCCTAATCACTGAAGATATTATAACAAGCTGGCGTTAATAAAATGTATGAATCAATAAAAAGCAAAGTCAACAAATTTTGTTGGAACTATGGTTTATTAAGTGCAATAATTGGTCCGAAAACCAACGGGGATTAAAAACAAAGAAGACCGGATCAGCTCTGGTCTTCCCGTCTTTTTGAATCTCCCCCTTAATCTTGCTGTTTTGCCAGGTATTCCTGGTAAGCTTTCCAACCTGGGCACCAGGTTGAATGCCAGCGCCAGAATCTACCCATCAGTGAGTCTGGATTATTTTCTGCTTTTTGCCGCAGAGGGCAATTTGCGCATTTGGGTTCTTCCCTAACTTCGACCATGAGTTCACTCCTCATTAAAACTGTCACTAAAGGATCTCAATGGATCCCAATCCGGCTTCAATCCGGATGTCCGCCTTGTTTTCAGCGCTTTCATAATCTACAGACTGATAGTACTCGTTTAATTTCGGAAAACGGCTTTGATTTACCGATACGGCAGCTAATCCAACCTCGGCTTCTATCCGCGCCGCGACACCTTCCGGCACCCGGATGTTCACCGCAGCTGCTCCAGCCTCAACTCGTACTTGAGTTAAACCCGCAGCAGCAGGAAGTGTGATATTGGTTGAACTGGCACCTGTTTTCAACAGCAAGTCCTTGACCTGCAGATCTGTCTGATCCAGATGAGCGTCGACTGCACCGGTTTCAAATACCAGGTGAAGGGGGATATCCTTTGTAAACCCAAAATCCCACTGAAATCCATTCCCGGAAATCCAATTCCAGGGAAACATAATATCCGGGAAAGCCGGGCTGTGAGACTGCATTATTACATTAAGCTGATTTCCATCCCGCTTTACGCGGGCATCTAAACCATTGGCAAACTTTCCGGAAGCCAGGGTGCCGCTCTCCGCGCTGCTGTTTACTGTCAATTTTCCCGCGCCATGTTTAACAGTCACTGTGGCTCTTTCAGCGCCTTCCAGATTGATGTACCCCTCTTCGAGAACCATTTCTTCCGAACCCCATGTTTTACCCATTAGGAACGAGATTCCCAACATGATTAAGAACGCCGGCCAAATCAGCCCCCAGACATTAACACTCATCAATCCCAGGTTATTAGCAAGGAATAAAAACCCCAGCCCAACCATCAAGATTGCCCAGAACATCCGATTCGTACGCATAAATATATCCTCCACCTAACCGGGTAAATTTGAGAACGATTTTATTTTTTTCTTAATAAGGTTCTTCCCATCAGGACCAATCCTAACAAGATCAACAGCACAGGCCAGTATTTACCGCCCATTCCGATAGCACCAAAAAATGACCCGAACACTGCCAGCAGCATAAGGCTGATCAGAATCAAGGTGCCTCCATCTTTAAAAGACTCTTCCCCTTTTCCTCCCAATAAATTCATCAGCACAATGCCAAAACCAACAAAACCTGGAATTAAAGTCCACAAATAAGCCCAGCTTTCCCAATGACCAGTGTAATCCTGGTAAGCCAGGATCCCGCCAATTCCACCGACGATGATTGCTGGAACAGCCAATCCGGGTTCACCAAGGGCTGCGCCCAGTGCAAACAGAAACAGTCCAACACCAATGATTGCCCATGGCCAGGAAATAGTATCCCAGATATTGGGTAGAAAATCCGGCAGGATTTGGGCAGCAAACAATATCCCGCCAACAATGATCAATAATGAGCCCCCGATAATACTGGTACGTCTTTCTTTATTCATTACTGCTCTCCTCTGATCTAAAATTGCAAGAATAAATGGTAATAAAATCTATATTTATCGTAACATGCCCCGCCGCTTTGCAAAGGATCAAATAAAAAACCAGTCAACTAACCAATAAAACACTTGGTGCCCTGAAAAAGTACGGTAAAATGAAATTATTATCTAGTACCCTCTCTTAAATAATACGCAAAAAATCGATAAAAGTTTCTAAAACCCAATTAACATTGAAGTTAATCTCTGAAAGCCAAAGGAGGCTGAAAGATGAAACCTCGGTCAAAGCGGTGGTTACTTTTATTATTGGGATCTCTCCTGTTACTGTTCTCTGCCTGCACCCCAACCCCAAATTGTGTCGTTAACTATACTGTTACCAAAGAAGAAGACACCAATGACGGAGTTTGCAGCAGTTTGGACTGTTCCCTTCGAGAAGCAGTATTAAATGCCAATGCCTGTCCTGGACCACATACCATAACGTTACCAGCTGGCGGTTATACGCTGACCATTCCAGGGATCAATGAAGACGCGGGGGAGACTGGTGACTTGGATATCACAAAAGACCTAACCATTATCGGTATCGGCGCGCCTTCCATATCCGGTAACATTGACAGGTCTTTCCATATCCATTCATCGGTAATGGTTACTATGGACGGTATCTGGCTGGCCAATGGAACAGCTATTTTTGGGGGAGGACTAATCAATGAAGGTGAGCTATATTTGAGTTCTTTCACCTGTAACTACAACAGCGTTGAAATTCCACCCGGCGGCATGGGAGATGCCATGGGAGGATGTATCTTCAATACAGGGGAGCTCACAATTGTTGGAGGGAATTTCCTGGCCAATACTGCCGGGTTCGGCGGTGCGATATATAACTACGATAATGCCACAACAATTATTGAAGGTAGTTCATTCACGGGAAACGAAGCTGATTACCATGGCGGAGCAATCTGGAATGGCGTTGATGCAGAAATAGAAATTCGAGACGCAACCTTCAACATGAATGAAGCAGGCTGGAATGGCGGCGGAATATGGAATCATGGAGATTTAGAAGGTGTAGATCTCTATTTTGAAGATAACCAGGCCGCCGGCAATGGCGGTGGTTTTTTCAACTGGACGGATGCTTTCTCCACTTTTACCAATACCTGGTTCACGGTCAACACCGCTGACCTCGGGGGCGGAGTTTTTAATGAGGGAATGCTTCATTTCTACGAAAGCGGCCTGACTGCAAATACGGCAACCGGAGGTGCAGGAGGCGGTATTTACAATAACGGACCTGCCCCTTCAACAGGTTTGCTGTTGAAAAATGTAACAGTAAGCAATAACACCGCCACAGGAGGATTGGGAGGCGCAGGAATTTATAACACCAGCAACATTGATCTCCGGTTTATAACTGTTGCAGGCAACAATCCGGAGGGCATCCGAATTGACGGCGGAGCAGAAATTAATATCCGCAGTTCCGCCCTGGCCAATAACCCGGGAGGCAACTGTGCCGGCATACCCCCGGATTCGCTGGATTACAATATCGAAAATGATGGCAGCTGTGCTTTTTCCGGACTGCATGATTTATCATCCATTGATCCCTTGCTAGAACCCCTGGCAGCCCATGGCGGCATGGCGCCCAGCCATGCCCTGGGGGAGGGCAGTCCCGCGATCGATACCGGAGTTCCAGATCTCTGTATCCCTTATGATCAGAATGGAACTCCAAGACCACAGGGCGCCTGGTGTGACCGGGGTGCCCACGAAATGGTGGCCCCACTACCGGATGCATCTGCCAGCGGAGTAGTATGGCACGATCTCTGTGCCGTTCCATACTCCCCTCCACCGACTCCACCTCCCGGATGTGTTGATTTAGGTGGAGGCAGTTTGGGAGCGAATGGTATCTACGATCCAGGGGAACCAGGAATTGCTGGCCTTATTATCAAAGTTGGTACCGGTCCCTGCCCTATCAACCTGATCCTGACCGAAGTGCCAACCAATATCAATGGTGAGTACAGTTTGCCATTTTTATTTGCCGGTACATATTGCATTGAGATCGATGCCCTGGCACCGCCCAACGTTACCATCCTGATTCCCGGGGGCTGGACTTATCCTGTCATAGGAGCTAACCCGGCAGAAGCTGAGATTACTGTGACTGCTAATACGCACCTGCCTGATGTCAATTTCGGTTGGGATTATCAATTTCTTCCCGCAGCAACTGAGCCTCCCGGTAATTTCTGTATCGTAAATCGAAACGCATTTCTGCGGTTGGGTCCAAGTAGTGCAGATTACCCCACAGTTACAGGATTTTTGAAAGGGCACATTTTTGAGGTCCTGGCAATCTCCGGACCGGACCATCCCGGGTATTACTATGGCCAGGATGAAGCCCTGATTTTGGGCTGGATAGCCAAATACCTGCTAGACTGTGAAGATCTGGATGAAGGATCACTGGAAATCAGAGAATCTCCACTAGTG
>CBDVDO010000063.1:0-7831 GCA_965372765.1 uncultured Anaerolineales bacterium | reverse complement strand
TGATCATTCCATCGTCATCCAGGACAATAGCTGCAGTTCCATTCACTACCGAAATAGCCATGCCGGATCGTTTTCCTATTTTCAGGAAAACCGAACCCCAGGATCCCGACAAGGGAGGAAAAGATACACTGTGGATAAATTCACCAGGTTCTAAAGCAGTTTCACCCGGTCCCTTTAAAAAATTTTCCAAAGGCAGAATCCGCTCTCCTTCCAGGCTCTGCAGGAGCAAATCAGCATCATATATCAATAAAGGAGGAATGGTATCAGCCGCTGGTGATGCGTTGGCTATATTGCCGCCCAGGGTGCCCCGGCAGCGAGTTTGGATGCATCCTACGCTTTCTGCGGCAGCTGTTAAAGCAGGATTTACATTCTTAATCAAAACGGAATCTGTCAATTTTTGGTGGGTAGTTAATGCCCCTATTACTACTTCTTTTCCCTGATCCTCAATAAAATCCAGGGATATCACTCTACTGGCATCTACCAGAACCGAAGCAGAAAATACACCTTGCCTCATTTTGGGAACAATATCAGTTCCCCCGGCCAATACCCTGGCGCCGGGATTGCTTAAATCTTTCTTCAATTCTGAAATTGTTTCCGGCCTGAGATAATCAAAACCCTGCATCTGCCTATTCTCCATCGCTCACAAAAGAACTGATTAACTCATGGTTAAGAACATCCACTAAGCCCATATCTGTTAAACCCAAGTCCGGCACCGTGGGTAAACCGATAAAAGAGATCGTCATAAACGGAGCGGGTAATATACCGCCCAGGTTGTGATAAACCTGGTTGATTTCTTCCAGGTTGGCGATGATATCATCAACAGGTTCTTCACTCAACAATCCGCCAATTGGAAGGGACAGTGTCCCCAGCACTTTTCCGTCTGCTGCAATTGCGAATCCTCCCTGCATTTCCTCAATGGCCACCGCACAGGCTGCCATATCCCGGTCATTGGTACCTGCAACGATGATATTGTGATGATCATGCGCAATTGATGATGCCAATGCTCCATTTTTCAGTCCAAAACCCTTCACGAAAGTGACGCCAATATTGCCGTTCTTACCGTGCAGTTCGACGACAGCAAGTTTCAAAATATCCCGGTCTGGATCCGCTTCCACAGAACCCTCAACCACTTCAAGTTCAGCCCTGATTTTGGTATTGATAATCTGGTCTGGGAAGAGATCAATCACCCAGACTTGGGCCCGGTTCCCATCATGTCCAAGTTTATAATCAGCGGCTTTTTTTCCCGTCTTCAAGATCACTGTTTCATAAAGCCAGTCGGGATAATCAGCCTCAGGGTTTGAACCTACATATTGTCCATCTTCAACAACCTGGATGCCTTTAAAGAAAACCTCACCGGGAACGATATGCTGCAGATCTTCAGTAAGCAAGATATCCGCCCATCTTCCGGGTGATAAAGACCCTACCAGGTGTTCAATCCTGAAGTGTTTTGCTGCATTAATTGTTGCCATCTGTACAGCCTGCATCGGGGGAATACCCAGCTCTATCGCCTTGTTAACCATATAGTCAATGTGGCCTTCCTCTAGAATTTCATCCGGATGTTTATCATCCGTACAAAACATCAGATGATGAGAGTAAGTTCCTTCCTTGACCACGCCGTTTAAGATCAATTCCAGGTTTCTCTCGGTACTTCCCTCCCGGATCAACACTGCCATACCCAGCTGCAACCGGGATAAGGCTTCCTCATAATCCACGCATTCATGATCATCAGATAATCCACCGCAGGCATAGGCTACAAGCTCCTTACCTACTCGTCCCACAGCATGACCGTTGCAAATCTTCCCCAACCGCTGGGCTGCTTCGATCTTCAGTAAGTACTCATCTCTCATTTCCAGCACTTTTGAAGGATCCAATTCTCCCAGGCTCACAGCTTCCGGCCAGGCAAGGATTTCACTGACATCCTGGAGATTTAACTCTCCGCCAGTTGTTTCCAAACCAGGCGCAGTCGGTACCCGCGAAGAAACTTCCAGAAAGATATGATAAGAAAGTTCTTCCCGCGATCGGAGCAAAGCCTTAAAACCGGGCAATCCGGCAACATTAGCAATTTCCATAGGATCAGACAGCATTACTGTCGTCCCCCGGGGAAGAAGCAATTGTGATAAATTTTCAGGAATGACAAGCGTGGAATCCAAATGAACATGCGCATCAATGAAACCGGGCAATGCGTACATCCCCCCACCGTCGACTACATGCTCAGCATCATAATCCCCTGCATAAGGAGTGACAATCCGGCCGGCTTTAATCCCAACAGATCCTGGTTTAATCGTTCCTGTGTAAACATTTACCACCTGGACATGGTCAATTCGCAGGTCCAGCGGTACCTCACCCAAGGCTGCCCTGATTAAATCTTTTCGTTCAGATAAACTGATCATGGATTACAACCCGCGTTGGCCGCGAATATAGGGCAAACCAAGAGCTGCAGGAGAACCAATCCGCTTGCGATTCGCTTCCCGCGAACCGATCACCAGGAATATAACCGTAAAGACATAGGGTAACATTTTCAAAAAGAATGCATAGTTCAAATTATAGAAAAAAGGATTGGCTAAGCCAAATATCATTGCCGGTCCCTGAATATCCAGAACCAGCCGGCGCAGAGCGCCAAAGGTATAGGCGCCGAATGCAGCCCGAACAGGGTTCCATTGAGCAAAGATTACCAGCCCCACAGCAATCCATCCTTGGCCGGCAGTGGTCAAGGCGCCGAACCATCCCGGTGATATGGACAAACTAATTGTTGCTCCACCTAATCCCGCTAAAAGGCCGCCAACAAAGATATAAAAATATCGTAATGAATATATATGAATGCCCAGCGTATCTGCCGCTGCCGGGTATTCACCCACAGCGCGTAAATGTAAACCCGGACGGGTGCGGTTGATGTAATACCAGGCGAGAGGAATAAACAGGAAACCGATGTAAACCAGGATGCTTTGGTTATCAAAGAAAACTCTGCCTAACCACGGAATTTGAGCCAGTCCTGGAATCGTGAATTTGGGCAGTTGGGGCACCACATCCCGAAGGCTGGTCAGGCCTTCCCCCAGCACCAGGCTTATCCCTGTAGCCAGGAAGTTTAATGCCAAACCACTAATTACCTGGTCGGCCTGAAGGGTAACTGTAATAAAAGCATGGACCTGGCTGATCAATCCCGCAGCCAGCATGGCTGCCAACAAACCCAGCCAGGCATTACCTGTAGCCGCTGCTACTTTATATGCTGTCATAGCTCCGACAAGCATCATGCCTTCCACTCCTAAATTTATGATCCCTGAGCGCTCGGCAAATATCTCCCCGACTGTCGCATACAACAGCACTGTGCCTGTAGCAACACCTGAAGCTAAGATAATTAATAAATCCATAGTTAATCCTCCACCCGGCGAATGATAGTGACTCGATTGCGATAAAAGAAATCACTTGCAATAAGAGTTACCATAATCATGCCCTGGATCAAAGTCGGAATACCTGCAGGCTGCACTTCCCGGCCTGCTAGAATAAGCGCTCCAAATAAGATCGAAGCCAGGATCACAGCCAGCGGATTAAGTTTAGCCAACCAGGCGATAATAATCCCGGTATAACCATATCCGGGTGAGATGGCTCCCTGCAATCGGTGCACAACCCCGCTGATCTCTGACATTCCCGCTAACCCGGCCAGTGCGCCTGAAACCATCATGACCAAAACAATATTCTTTTTAATCGAGATCCCTGCGTATTCTGCTGCCCTCGGGTTGTCGCCAATCAAACGTATCTCATACCCCCATTTACTTTTGGTTAAAATCAGCCACAGTATTATGGCGGCTACAACCGCAAATACGAGTCCAAAATGGGTAGTTAATCCTCTAAAAAAGGAGTTAGTCTCTGCTAGATCTGAAAGCCGAGGCAGCCAGGCATTGCGCTGAAACATCCGCGACATCTGGAATCCACGTTCAGACCAAACCGCATAGATAAAATAGTTATTCCACTCGATGGCAATATAGTTCATCATCAAAGTTGAGATAATTTCATTCACTTTATAGCGGGCTTTCAAGAACCCCGGAATGAAACCCCATAAAGCGCCAAATAGCATGCCAAAAAACGCCATGGTAATGATGAACAGCCATTTGGGTGCATCCTCCGGCAAAATAGGTAAAAGCACTACCATGCTGGCTCCAAAGGCGCCCAGGAAGAACTGCCCTTCAGCGCCGATGTTCCATAACTTCATTCTGAAAGCTATCGAACAGGCAAGACCTACCAACATGAGAGGAATAGCCTTGACCAAAGTGTCTGATAACACGCCCACACTGCCCAGGGAGTATTTCGCAATGTGAGAATATGCTGCCCAGGGATTGCCGCCTCCCATCCAGATAAAAATGGCGCCAAATAATAAGGCAATAATTATCGCACCAACTGAGAGGGTGGGAGATAACCATTTCGGAGGATTATCAACCCGATTCTCAATTTTAATTCGGAAAGGGAACTTCCAGCTCGAAGCAGATTTTGTGTTATTAATCTCAGCCATTGGATCCAACTCCTTCTTTTCCAATCTGCTCCAAACGTGTACCTGTCATCATTTGACCAATCTTCTCAATATCGCCATCGGTGATTTCTCCCATAATTTCACCTTCGTAAATGACATAAATTCGGTCACTTAAGGATAATAATTCTTCCAACTCTTCAGAAATGAGCAGGATCGCTGCCCCTGATTCCCGCTGGGATAAGAGAAGTTTCTGGACCCCTTCAATCGCGCCCACATCCAGCCCCCGGGTTGGTTGAACAGCTATCATTAATTTTGGCTCGCTGGAAATCTCCCGCGCTAAAATGACTTTTTGAAGATTTCCACCCGAAAGCAAGCGTACAGATGTGTCAATTGTAGGTACGATAATATCGTAGGCTTCTTTCAGTTCCAAGGCGTATTTGCCGGCTTCCGAAGAATTCACCCTCCATCCCTGACCAATAGGTTTCTGGTCATAATTCTTCATTATCACGTTATCGGTCACACTTAAGTTAGGTGCTGTACCAACCTGGGTGCGATCTGCTGGTATCAGAGAAATCCCATGCCGGATGCCAAGTTTTACCGGCTTATTTGTCACGTCTTTTTCATTTACGAAAATTTTGCCTTCAATGGCTTCCCGAAGACCTACCAAGGTCTCTGCCAACTCGTTTTGTCCATTGCCTGCCACTCCCGCCAGACCTACGATTTCTCCCTGGCGAACATTTAAGCTGACCCCGTTCAGGGATTGAAGGCCTTTGTCGTTCATCGCTTTCAGGTTTTCTACATTGAGGACAAGGTCACCCACCTGGACATCATTCTTTTGAACCCTGAAAACAACCTCTCGTCCTACCATCAGATGGGCTAAATCGGCTCTGGTCACGTCACTGGTATTGATCCCGCTTGAAGTAACCCTGCCTTTTTGCAGCACTGTCACTCGATCAGAAATTTCCATCACCTCATGCAATTTGTGACTAATAAAAACGATCGACTTCCCTTGATCAGTCATCGATCTCAAAGTATTAAAGAGCTCCTCAATTTCACTGGGTGCCAGAACGGCTGTTGGCTCATCCATGATCAGCACGTCAGCTCCGCGGTACAACATTTTCAGAATCTCAACGCGCTGCTGCTCTCCTACGGAAAGCTGCCAGATTTTTGCTTCAGGATCTACATGCAGCCCAAATTGTTCTGCTATTGTTTCAATTTTTTTATCGAATTCTGATAACTTCATTCTGAACCGCGGTTCGTCTAACCCCAATAAGATGTTTTCAGTGACACTTTGTGAGGGAACCAGCATAAAATGCTGGTGAACCATACCTATACCAGCATCAATGGCTTCTTTGGGAGAACCGAAATTTACCCCCTTGCCATGAACTGTAATTGTTCCACTTTCTGCCCGGTACAATCCAGCCAGGACGTTCATCAAAGTGCTTTTTCCAGCGCCGTTTTCACCCAGCAAGGCGTGGACTTCTCCTCTACGCAGATCAAAATCAACCTGATCGTTGGCAAGGACACCTGGAAAACGTTTATTGATGCCCCTCATACTGACCACATTCTCAATACCAGGAGGAGTTTTCTTATGATCCATATTAGTGATCCATTTTATATTTATTAAAGGGGAATAAAAATAATAAAAAATAAATGCATTAAAAATGGGTGACCAGAATAATTCTGGTCACCCAAATTCTTTAGTGTTTAGAGATCAGGCAGGTCAGCTGCGATATTCTGATTCCACCAGTACATACCATAAGTGGCTTCAAAACCAGGTGCGCCTGGCACAAACTGGTCAATATCTGCCTGAGTCATAAATTCGCCATCCGGAACAACAATATTGCCGTCAATATCCACGATGGGTCCTGCAAAGACATCAAAACGATCAAACTCGCCTGCTGCAACAGAATCCATTACTGCCTGGATTTTGGCCAGATCATCTGCAGGAAGACTGGCAACACCGGGCTGCAGTTCCTGTCCTTCCATGAAACCGTACAGGCCTACGCCGCCGGTGGAGGCGTCGAAGTAGTCAGCCATGTATGGATAGGTTCCAGCTTGTACTTCTTCAGTAATGCGCACAAATACTGGTCCCCAAACCCAATAAGGAGCGGTCAGACACTCATCAATGGTGCAGGAGCCAATCCAGTCGTAGGTCATACCATAAACACCCTCACGGTCTGCAGCTGCCAGAGCGGAAGCCGGGGTATCTGCGCCGGTCATCACAACATGGGAGCCTGCATCAAAGAGGGAGTCTGCGCCTTCTCGTTCAACAATGGGATCGTGCCAGGTGAAAATCCAGCGAATGTCGACATCACAATCGGGGCAAGTTTCTTGTACACCCAAAGCATAAGCATTAAACAGACGGAATTCTTCGGGAATGGGGAAGGTAGCCATGCCACCGACGCGTGTCGCGCCATCTGCTTTGGCCCGGGATCCAGCAATCATGCCAGCAGCGTATTTCATAACTTCCATCTCGCCGAACATATTGCCGAAGTTAGTTCCATTGAACTTGTAACCGGATATATGAACAAAACCGATGTCGGGGAATTCCTCAGCAACAACTTCCATGGAATCCATGTAACCAAAGGACCCACCGAAGATCAAATCGAAGCCCTTTCGGGCCAGTGCGCGGAATACCTGCTCGGAGTCAGCGCCTTCTGCTACCAATTCCAGGTAAGCAGTGTGTACGCCGTCCATATTTTCCTCAAGGTAATTGATGCCTTCCCACTGTGCCTGCGACCAGCCGCCATCATCGTGGTTGCTGAGCATCACTATGGCAACATTGAATTTTCCATCTTCAATGTCAGGGATCTGTACACCACCAACTTCTTCAGGAGCCGGCTGGCAGGCGGTGAAGACGAATGCCGCAATCAGCATCAGGCTAAGTACTAACCAAAAAGTTTTCTTCTTCATAAAATTCTCCTCTGCAAAATAGGTTTATCCAAACAATTATTGAACAAAAATACATCCGAGATACGCTTCACCTCCTTCTTTTAATTAACCGTAAAACACTATACTGTTAGTATACTTGAATATTGTTTTTCCTATTAAGAACAATATCCTGATATGCCTTGATAATTACAACCTTCTTAAGGGACAATCCTGGTCCCGGTTTCTCCATTCAACGCCCTTCCAATATTTTCCGGGTTGGTAACAAGCGCCTCTTTACCGCCCTGCTCCAAAAATCGGACAATGGCTTTAATCTTGGGTTCCATGGAACCTTTTGCAAAATGTGTCCCTTCATCCAGGTATTTCTTCGCTTCGGCAACAGTCATCTGGTCAAGATCAACCTGGTCTGGTTTGCCAAAATTTAAAGAGACTTTTTCAACTGCAGTAGAGATCAGCAGCATATCAGCCTTAATTTCATTG
>CBDVDO010000062.1:0-7926 GCA_965372765.1 uncultured Anaerolineales bacterium | reverse complement strand
CGGTAATAATTTTATGAACATAGTTCTGCTGCTGCTCGTTAAGTTCTCCTACCATTTCTAACATAGTTGCATATCCACGCATTAATGTCAGCGGGGACCGCAAATCATGGCTTACGGTAGAGACAAAATCCGATTTCAATTCATCCATTTCTTTTAGCTGGGAGATATCACGCAAAACACAGACCCGGCCCAATTGATGTTCCCCGGAAATCACAGGCGATGCGGTTGCCAGGAACACTCTTCCATCCTCCAGTTTTACTTCTTTTGAAATCTTTTCAGGCGAGGTTGTATTCAACAGTTCAATTAATTCCTGATGGGTAGTGACTTGTTCAATTTTCTCCCCGATACCAAACTCTTCTTCCAGCCCCAACAGCTCCGCGGCTACCGGGTTAGTTAATAATAATTTATCCTGGTGATCCAGCACGAGGATCGGATCCGGGGTAGAAGCCAGAATAGCTGCCAACCGCTTGCGTCCAATCTCAGCCCGTCCGAAGAGAGAAGAGTTAGCTGCGGCCAGGGCAGCCTGCCCTGCCAGGGTAACAATATATCGAACCTCGCTGTCTAGGAAATTATGAGGTTCCAGGTAGGCCAGCCAGATAGCGCCGTAATACTGCTGTTCATGCTGCATGGCAACTATCAAGATTGCGCCCGGGATAGGATCATTTTCATTCAGATCAAGTAAAGGCATCCGGGCCGGGTTGGTCAGCATCACCGGGGACCGATTGCGGGCTATTTCCAGAATCTGGGAATCCAGATAACAGAAAGCGGCAGTATCTTCACCACTGCCAATACAGGTCATCTCTGCATTTTCCGAGAAATGCTCCGGAAGAATATCCGCATCTAAAACTATTCTGGCAGAACATGCTCCGATTTCCAATGCGGAACTCAAAATAGTATCAACAGCATCAGTCATGTCAAGAGATGAGGCAACCCCTTGGCTGACATTCAACAGCCGGTTTAGCTCTACCATACGGTTTTTTAAACTGCGCCGCATTTTTTCAAATGCCCGCCGGAGTTGGCCGACCTCATCAACCCGCCGGGTCATACGCAGCGGATGATCCAATTCGCCTTTTGCAATCCGGTCAGCTTCTTCAGTAAGAGCATGCAGGGAGTCAGCTACCGAGCTTAATCCAATATACATCACAGCCATGGCAAAAACGGTTATTAGTAAAACAACACCGGAGAGCGGCGCAGCCAGGTCGAGAGCTAGTTGTTGTGCTTTTACTGCTGGTATAGTCAACATCACTGTCCAGGGACGACCTAAGGCCGAGCGGACATAAACCAGCTGCCGATCCCCATCAGCTGTGGTTTGTTTGGAAAACACCTCATCGGGAGCAAGTTCAAAACTCGGGAAATACAAACCAAACAAGGTTTCCTCTGAAGAATATAAAACCCGTCCCTGTTCGTCAAGCAGATACCCCACCCCTCCCAAATCGTTGATCCCCATCAGGTCACTGAGAATTGGCTGAGTAAAAGGGTTGGATTCCAGGTCAGCCAATCCAACCAGCACACCTCCCGGTAAACCATCCTCAGCCGGAATACTCCCCATAAAAGTAATCACTGTTTTATTCGCGATCCCAGAGGGAGGTGAAACATAAACCTGGACTGGCACCCCGTTTAATGCCGATCCCAATCCGGAATGGAATTCCGTTGTAAACCCTGTTTCCGGTACTTCCTGGTCCGGATAGGCGCCAATCTGCTCATGATTGCTGTCAAATACAAATAATTGAGAGAAAAACGGAATGGACCTAAAATTTCGTTTTAATATCAAATCCAGATCTTCAGGGATAGTTATTCCTCCTGACAGATCAGAAGCATACTGGCTGATCAAACTTTGTCCGGTATTGAAGAAGAATGGAATTTTATTGGTTGTTGTTCGTGCTATATTCTCCATCTGCAGCTGGACCATCTTCTCTGCGGATCGACCCGCAACAAACCAATTGACTAAAAGCAAGACTAAAACCAGTACCAGAGTCAAGGAGACAACATAATTCAAAAAACGGACCTTTATGCTGCTCTCTGCCGGAGAAGGTCTCAGCTTAGGTTTGATCCCGTCTACTCGAGGCAGAGCCACCAGGGCAAATTCAGTGACTAAACCAGCCAATGCAAAACTTCCCGCCAGCGCGACCACCCCTACACTGGAATTGGAAATAGCAAAATCAAGTTTTTCTACAATTGATCCGGATGGCCAGAAGAAAGAACCGGTTATGTTTATCAGGTAATGGACACAGGTAATCAGCAGGGTCGCCAGGAAGGGACGCCTGAGAATACTGAAGCCAGCAGTCCGATACCGCTGACGGATTGCAACTGAAACCAGCAGGGAAAAAGTGACAAATTCAATAATCGTATACGGGGAATGGGTATCCCAATAAGCTAAACATATCCCGGACACCAATCCAATCAAGGAAGCGCTGATCGGCCCCAGAATCCAGCCGGATATCACAACTGGAAGGGCAGCCAGAATCATCAGTGTCCCCCCAGCGGGTTCTAAGGACAGCTCAGGCAGGGGAATTGCTCCCCATTGTGGCAAGTTAAATCCAAGGAATAGAGCTGTAAAAGGCGCCAGGGTCAATAAAACACCAAACAGGATCCATTGGCGTTCTTTCATGTCCCGCTGATAATTCCGCCAATGCCAATTCCCGTATATGATGCCCGCAGCCATTACAGCAAATGCTGAAATACCCAACCTATCAACCGGCCAGATAATATATGCAGGTGAATTAAATAAGGTGAGTATGAAGGACATCATTTCCTGAATTAGGTCGAAATTGGCTGCCTTGAATCCATATTCGATTATAGCATGGTTCAAGTCTCACAAATCCCCCTGCCCCAGCCCTAACGATAACAAACTAGAAAGGTACTACTCAAAATTAACGGGTTCACCAGCCAGAATTTTCTCGTATTCGGTGTACACGCCCTGATATGATTCAGGCAGCATCTCTGCAATTCGAGCCATAATTATATCCGTGTTATTCTGACGCATATTCCGGCGCTCTTCCCCTCTTCCTGTCAACGGAGGTATATTAATCAGGTCTCCCACAAACAACTGGATGGTTGGCCTTTTTCCCCGGAATCCCTGGCGTAAAAAGTCAATTGTGTTTCCAATAACAGCCACTGGTAGAACCGGCAGCTGGCCTTTATCAACAATATAAGCAACGCCAGGTTTTCCTCGCCCTAACCCTGGCGAACGAGATCGCGTTCCCTCAGGTGAGATCATCAATGGAAACCCAGCATCAATTACCATTTCAACTTTCCTAAACACTTCGCGGTCAAATTCAGTTCTCTTGACCTGGATACCTTCCCACATTTTGGCAACTATTGCATGACCTCTGCGCTCCCAAACAACTGCCGCCCCGATAATTTCAACGATTGTGGGCCAGAAGGCTACAATAAAAGGTACTTCAACCAGGGAGACATGGTTAAACGCAATCACGTACTTATTATGTTGAGGTATTTTATCCATTCCGTACAGTTCTACTTTTCCCAATAAATGAAATAATCCCCGAAAAAAAACTCGCATCAATCTGCGGTTTAATCGAATATGCAAAGGAACTCGGTATTGATCTTCCATATTAATCCTTTACTGACTCTTGGGCATATTTCTCAATCTTGGATAAAACTTCGGCCACTGACAACGTGTCAGTGTTTATTACAACAGCGTCTGAGGCTACGCGTAACGGCGCAATTTCCCGGGTCGAATCAATTTTATCCCGCTTCTTTAACTTCTTGAGGATTTTTGAAAATTCTACCTGTTCACCGCGATCAATCCGCTGATTAAACCGCCGCCTCGCTCGTTCATCGACATCTGCATCTAGAAATATTTTCAGGTCGGCTTCCGGCAGGACAACCGTCCCGATATCCCTTCCCACCATGATTACTTTACCGCGCAATCCAATCCGGCGCTGCTGTTTGGTGAGCGCTTTTCTGACTGCGGGATACGCAGAAACTTTGGATACTTTTGCATCTACCTTAGGAGTCCGGAGATGCCAGGTTACATCAACTCCATTTACCAGAACATCATATTCCCGACCGTCATCCTTTGAAGGGGGCTCAACATCAATTTGAATTTTTTCTGCCAACGCTGAAACTGCAGGTTCATCCTTAGTGGGGATTTGTTTCTCCAAGGCAAGCCAGGTCACTGCCCGGTACATCACCCCTGTGTCAAAAAAAAGATATTTCCATCTCTCTGCCAGCTCGTTAGCTATGGTAGTTTTTCCAGATGCTGCAGGTCCATCAATAGCTACTATTTTCGGATAACTCATTCCTTCTCCTCAAACCAGTAAAATGCTCAGGATTCTGGAAAACTGAGCATTTTACTTCCCGATAACAAATTAATTCTCACCAGACGGGTATTCATCCCCGGGTAGAATATCATTCCGAACCCAGAGGATTATATCTTCTGTTTCAATGGGTCCTTCGCGAAATGCAATCCAGCTGATCCAATCGTCCGGAAAAGCTGTTCTCCCTGCAGGATTGGTGGCGATCACAAAATCTTGACCGCGATAAAGAGCCAGCGGCACCTGAAGGTT
Organism: uncultured Anaerolineales bacterium; assembly: GCA_965372765.1. Classification (GTDB taxonomy): domain Bacteria; phylum Chloroflexota; class Anaerolineae; order Anaerolineales; family UBA11858; genus B10-G9. The sequence continues at coordinate 3,397 of CBDVDO010000062.1, read as the reverse complement.
ATCAAATTCACTGGTAATCAAAATCGGGGTTGCTATTCCCGGATTATATACTTCATAAAACTCAAATTGCTTAAGATCCCTGAGAGCCCATTTCAGTGATGAACTTCCCTTAATAACGGCACCTTGAATACTATCCTGCCGGCCTGTTTCCGCAACGCTAACTTCTGCTATCGTATCCAGCAGCAGATCAATCTGTCCTGAACCGGATCCTTCTGTCCATAGAGAATGGGGACCGCCAGCCTGTAAATAGGCTCCCTGCGCCAGGGCGGAAAGCAGGTAGATACCTAAGGCACCACTCAGTCCAATAGCCAACCCTTTTTTTGCAGATGGCCAGCCCCATTCAGAGGCAATAATTGTCATCGCCAGCAGCCCTAAGGTAATGGAGGCAGCAATTAAACCCCATTGAAGAAGAATTGCCCGTTGATTTTCCTGCTGATTTATCATCCCGGTAAATGTCAGCCAATTGAGTATAAATAATACCCCGATCATCCCAGAAAGAGTATTTGTCACCCAGGAGAACTCAACGGCTTGTCCTATTCTAACCAGTTCTTTTGCCGCGCCTGCCCAGAGAGGAACTACCACCCAGATCAAATCTGCTGTCTGCCGTCCCGGATAAACCAACACCATCAGCAAGGAAATGCCGAACCAGAGTGCGCAGATTTTCCCTATTCGGTCGTTATCCCTCCAGGCTGAAACGAAGCCCAATCCTCCAAAGATGATGATCAGGGGATTGCTGACAACCAGGGCCGCCAATATTTTAAAGGGGCTGACCCCGGATGGCAAAATCCAACCCGACAGGAATTCTGGCAGGGCTGTGATCCAGGCGCTGAGTCCTTGAAACTGCGAAAAGAAAAATGATCCAATACCAACTACTACCAGCGCTGGCAGGAAAAACTCCCAGGCCCCTGGTAAAGGAGATTTCCGGTCTTTGTAGATATCCGAAAACCTGGTCAAGAAATACTGTTTTGCATCCAGGATTTTAAGGGTGCTGCTGAGCAACAGTGTGGTTCCCAGCACCGCGGCTCCCATCCAAAATGAGGGACCTGAAAAGAATCCTAGAAACAGAAATATCAGAGACCACTTGTACTTGTGGTGATGAAAAGTTACAACTGCCAGCAGGGTAAAAACCAGGGCGGGGATAGGACTTCCGGCAATTCGGGATAAGGAAACCAGCGCAGGGTCTATCGCCAAACCAGCAGCCAGGATCAGGGCCGGAATCCGCCCCAAGCGATCTCGGATGATAAATGCAACCCAAATGATCGAACTACCAGCAAGGGCCGGCCAGACCCGGGCTGTAATATTTCCACTGCCAAAAACAGAAAACAGCGCTTCCGTAAATGACAGATAACTTACCAGGGAGCCTGGACGAATGGACTCCCCTTGCCAGATCTGCCAGGCCTGATAAGCCCAGGACGCCTCAGTTTCTATCAGCGGTGTTCTTCCAAGAAGTATTAAACGCAGCGCTGCGGCCAGGATGAAAATAAGCCCGTAGAGAAATAATTCTGTTGTGATTTTTGTTTGGTTTTTCATACCTATCTCTTCTGCATACTACTCTAATTAATAATTATCGTCGATCCGACAAATCAGGGCGCCCCCTGCAGTGTATATATGGACAGCCGCTCATTACGATAAGCCGTGATCATATTGTTGATGAATTTTTCCTCAATCAAACCGTTTGGACAAAAATCGGTTTCGGGTTCATAAGTAGTGTATTCTACATCTCCAACAACAAGATAACTGACTTGATATTTTTCCAATATCGCTTTCGCGGTATCCCAATTATGGGTGCAGTAGAGGACTGCCATATCTTCTTTTCTAGGCATGACTAGCTCACTGCCTCCCCGCCATTGGATTTCGTGGAAATCCCACCCGAGCACATTTGGTTTACCACTGTAAATTGCCATGCGGGATTGGGTTGGGGAATAACTCCCTCCAACGGCTTCAGCAATCACACCCGGAGGTGCCTCCCGGAGCCACTCCACTGCTTCTACATCAGCAGCTGAATAAAGAGAGGAACCATCCAGCGTCAAACCTCCCTCCCGGTAAAAGTTGTTGGTCTTGGATTGAAGGCTAATGATCGGGTAAAACAAAGCCATTATCATTGAGAGCGTCAATCCGATAAATACAACAACACGGGTTGGAGATTTTACATTTCTAAAGAGGGTTATTGTCCCGTAGGCTGCGGCTGTACTCCATAAAAGCCAGGTCTGGTAATAGAACTTAAATATAGTGTTGATCCGGTATCCAAACAAATCCTTCAGAAAAACAAACTCCGGCACCAGTGCCAAAATCATCCCTCCCAAAACAAGAAGGAAGATAAAATTATCCGGCAAGGCAGAATCTGTTATTGCATCGCTTTCCGCTGCTTCCGATTTTTGGCGATGGAATACCAGTCCCAAACTCAAGACTGACAAGGCAAAGAGAGTTAGCAAAGTCCCCGGAACTGTGATCCTGCGCACAAAACCTTCAACCATCACCTGAGAGAGATCAGAAGCGCCGACCGATCTCAGGAATATACTCACCAGGGAATCACCTCCAACACCGATGGGGAGCCAATTCATCAATCCAATGAGTACCAGCATAAAAATGAATAAACCCAGGACTAGAATACCGGATAACATAAGTCCGGTTTTGAAATCCCGATCGGCTTTGCGCCGTCTCCAGGCATATATCAACCAGGTAAAAATTGGAATCAACAATGGTCCAAACATTACCCAGAACTGGGATCCAGGGGTGATATATAAAACGTTGGGAATTACTCCTCCAGCCTGGGAGGCAAAACCAAGGTACCAGGGGAGGTACAGCAACCCTCCGGTGACGCCAAGTGTAAATCCCAGGAAAAGGAATTCTTTCAGCAGATCTCCCAGCGGCCAACCAGACCGGTCCCTGTTATTTCTCAAAACGTATGCTCCGGCCAGGATACCCACATACATGGGGAAATTCCAGATATTCAGGAATGCCATGCTTCCCGCAAGCCAGGCCAGGATGCCGAAGAACAGGGGTGAAATCTCAAGCGGGATGACGCCCAGCCAGCGGAAAGTTTCCTTTTTTGGCTGCAGGTATAGCTCCAGAGCAAAAGCTCCGATCAAAAATACAAATGGCAGAGACAGCACATGGGGATGTAAATCTGCCAACAGGAAAGAGAAAAACGGGAATTCACTGATAACTTCTCTTCCATAGCCAGAAAAATCATAATCTTGAATCACCCGGGAAGCCCGCCACCACCACCAGTGACCAAATGGATTTTCAGTCGGGGGAGATGCCAGGATCTGAATGTCCAGCCAGCGCCAGAAGGGGGAAACCATCTGACCGGTCGAATCGATTTTCCACAATAATCCCCGGGAATGGAGGAAATGAAGAAATCCCTCCCAATTACTGATGATCAGGGCAAAAAACG
>CBDVDO010000061.1:0-7942 GCA_965372765.1 uncultured Anaerolineales bacterium | reverse complement strand
AACTTTAACGATCCAAATTATGACACTATTGCCGGGTATTTGCTCGGTCATCTGGATCACATCCCTGTCCAGGGAGAAACCGTCATGCTCGCTGGTGAAGTTCAACTGCAGGTAGCAGCAATGGATGGGTTAAGAATCTCTAAAGTTCGAATTCAGGGTGTGTGATCTCCATGCCGTCTGAAGATAGAAAAAATCCCCCTTATGTCCGAATTGCGGTAAATGTTCCCCACGTCCGGGGAGTATATGATTATCACCTGCCGGAATCATTTCAACAGGATGTTAAAATCGGTCAATTGGTGACCGTGCCGTTTGGGCGGCAAACTGTCCAGGGAATCATCATCGAATTCCCAACCACACCAGAAGTACCCCAGACTAAAGCCATTCGTAAAATACTGGATATTTTGCCAGTGGTAACTCCCTACCAGATCCAGCTTGCCGCAGAGATCTCCCGGGAAACCTTATCTCCATTAGGGGCTACTCTTCATGCCATGCTGCCGTCAGGTTTAAGCGTTAAAGTAGATAGTGAATACCATCTCTCAGAACGCAGCCTGGGGCTGCTGGAAGCTGGAGATCCACTCCTGCCGGAACTAACAACAGCTCAAACCCATTTACTGGATTTACTCATCACCCGTGGTCCACTGCGGGGAAGGCAAATTGACCGGGCATTGCCACATAAAAGTTGGCGAAAAACCGCCGGGGCATTAGAACGCCGGGGAGTAATCACCGGGCAATCGACATTAGCCGCGCCATCAGTTAAACCAAAATTGGAACGCCGCCTGAAATTCACCGGCGAACCCGCGGATGCTATCAAGCAAATGGATACCCTGGCGAAACCAGGTTATCCTGAAGCCCTGAGGCGAAGACAAGCGGTTCTCCGTCTCACGATGGAGAGCAAGAGGGAACTGCCTTTATCTGAGATCTATCAACAAACCGGGAGCAATCTTAACGATCTGAAACAGCTTATTAAAAGAGGCCTTGTTCAAATCCTGGAAGTTCCTGTCTTGCGGGACCCGCTGGAAGGTGTACGGGTTCTCCCCTCCCAATCGCCAATATTAACCGAGGATCAGAAAACAGTTTGGGATGCCATACAAAGCTCATTTGAGGAAGAAAATCCGACACCGTACCTGCTCTTTGGCGTCACCGGTTCCGGAAAAACCGAAATCTACTTAAGGGCTGTTGACCAGGCCCTTGCCCTGGGAAAACAAGCCATCATCCTCGTTCCAGAAATTGCCTTGACACCGCAAACTGTCACCCGTTTTATGAGCCGCTTCCCTGAGCAAGTGGGTGTTCTGCATTCTGAGCTTTCTCCGGGTGAAAGGTATGACACCTGGCGGTTAGCACGCGAGGGAAAACTTTCAATCGTTGTCGGCCCTCGCAGCGCCTTATTCACCCCATTCCCTGATCTGGGTTTAATTGTGGTAGATGAATGCCATGACGGCTCCTACTACCAGGGCGACATCTCCCCCCGTTATCACGCCGTCCATTCCGCAGTCTGCTATTCAGCGCTAACCGGGGCAGTTTGTATCCTGGGTTCTGCCACGCCTGATATTTCCAGTATGTACATGACCTCCCATGGAAACTGGCGCTACCTGGCACTGCCTGAGCGAATCCTCGCTCACCGAGAATCCATCCAGGTCCAGCTGAAACAATCAGAACTGAATCCAGAAATCCAACGTTATCAGAAGCTTAATGAGGATCTGCAAATGGCAGATCTGCCACAGGTCGAGATTGTTGACATGAGGGTTGAACTAAAAGATGGCAATCGCTCAATATTCAGCCGATCTCTGCAGGATTCCTTATTATCTACACTGGATAGAAATCTGCAGGCCATTTTATTCTTAAATCGCCGGGGCAGTGCGTCTTATGTCTTTTGCCGGGATTGCGGAAATGCTCTCCGCTGTCCCCGCTGTGACATCTCTCTTACTGCCCATAAAATGGACAGTGCCCTCCATTGTCACCACTGCAATTACCGGAGAAACATTCCCAGGTCCTGCCCCGCCTGCGGAAGCTCACGTATCCGCCACCTGGGAACGGGTACCGAGCAGGTTGAATCAGCCCTGCAGAAGCTGATTCCAGGAATCCGCACCATGCGCTGGGACAGAGATACAACTCGGACAAAAGGGGCTCACTGGAAGATCATGGAAGGGTTCTCTGCTCACCAGGCTGATGTTTTGATTGGAACGCAGATGCTTGCCAAAGGATTGGATCTTCCCTTAGTCACCCTGGTCGGTGTTGTGCTAGCGGATACCGGTCTGCACTTGCCGGATTACCGGGCCGCGGAACGTACTTTTCAGGTGCTAACCCAGGTAGCGGGCCGGGCAGGACGCAGTCCGCTTGGGGGTGAGGTAATTCTGCAAACGTTCGAACCAGACCACTATGTAATCCAGGCCGCCTCTCAACATAACTACCGTGATTTTTACCAGCAGGAACTGGAATATCGCCGTGATCTTGGCTATCCTCCATTTACCAATCTGATCAGACTGGAAACTCGGTCAGTTGATCCCAAAGCCGCAGAAGCCGAAGCCCGCGCATATGCCTCCGCGCTTCAGGGATGGATTGAAATCGAAGGATACCGGGCCACCAGGTTGGTTGGACCGGTCCCGCCATACTTCACGAGAATACGGGGGAAAACACGCTGGCAGATCCTGTTGAAGGGACCCAATCCGATAGACCTGGTGAGGGACCATCCTCCAGGACCGGATTGGATTATCGAAGTTGATCCTCCAACAATTCTCTAACTATCTGGGAGTTCAAGCGATTTTCGGTGTGGGAATTTTGCTGCCGGAAAAACGTCAGCTGCAGCGATTCACAAAACTTTCAATCCGATCAAGCGCTTGTTCAATCTTTTCATAACGGGTTGCATAGGAACAGCGCACAAAGCCAGCGCCACCGGCGCCGAAAGCCGATCCGGGAACAACCGCTACCTTTTCTTCCTTCAGCAGTTTCTGGGCAAACTGATCATCATCCAGGCCCGTGCATGTAATTTTCGGGAAAGCATAAAATGCGCCCTGCGGCATAAAAGTTTCCAGGCCAATGTCATTTAACCGGGAGACAATTAACTGCCGACGGCGGTCATATTTTACCCGCATCTCTTCCGCGTAGTCAGCCCCATGTTGTAATGCGGCTAACGCTGCCAACTGCGACATGGAAGGCGCTGACATAACGGTATATTGATGAATACGCACCAACCCATCCAGAATCTCTGCCGGCGCTGTCGCGTACCCTACCCGCCAACCCGTCATCGCGTAACTTTTTGAGAATCCCCCCAGCGTGATGGTTCGCTCCTTCATCCCCGGCAGTGCCGCAAAACAAACATGCTCCACTCCATAGACCAGACTGTCATAGATTTCATCTGAAATAACTAACAAATCGTGTTCTTCAGCTATTTGGCTGATTTTAAGTAAATTCTCCCGAGTAGCCACAGCGCCGGTTGGGTTATTGGGAAATCCAATGAAGATTGCCTTGGTCTGCGGGGTGATAGCAGCTTCAATTAACCCGGGGTCGGGCTGAAAATTGTTTTCCAATGATCCGGGGACTTCAATCGGCACGCCGCCTGCCAGAATCACTTCCGCCTGATAGGATACAAAACAAGGGGTAGGAATGATAATTTCCTCTCCTGGATTTATCACCGCTGTCAGCGCCAGGTAAAGAGCCTCTGATACCCCGACTGTAACAACAACTTCATCAGCTGGGTCATAGCAGACCTGGTATTTCTCCTCGAGCAAGTCAGAGATTGCTTCTCTAAGTTCATAAATACCGGCATTCGAGGTGTAATGGGTCTCCCCATTCCTGATCGCCTTAATGCCTGCCTCAAGAATGGGTTTCGGAGTTGTAAAATCGGGCTCTCCGATCCCGAGCGAGATCACGTCATCCATGGTGGCAACAATGTCAAAAAATTTCCTGATGCCTGATGGTTTAAGAGTGGCTACGCGTTCAGCGATAAATTCTCGGCTCATTTGACTCCTCTGGAGGTATGCTGTGCTAAATCACTTATTAGAGTTCTACCTCTGTATTATCCCCGATGTTGATGGAATAGGATCCCCCCTTTAAGCGGCTATTTTGTCCAATCATGGAACCCTCCAGGATTACATCTTCGATTTGGGTGTTCTTCTCCACAATGGAATTCTGGATAATGCTTCCTAATATTCGGCAGCCCGCTTCAATGGCGGTGTGCGGTCCGATGACCGAGGATTCCACTTCTGCTTCGGGATGAATATAAACAGGAGGGATGATATTAACTCCCATTCGTTTTGCAGCTTTTTCAGCATTATCATGCCCATTGTCCAATAAATAACGGTTGGTGCTCAACACTGCTTCAAAGGTGCCGGCATCCAGCCAAATGTTGACTTTTTGGATCCGCATCTTACAGCTTCCCCCGTCCAGCAAAATGTTTATTGCATCCGCCAGGAAAAACTCCCCTTTGAGCTGAACTTTTTGGTCCATCTGTTTTTCAATAGCCTGGATCAAATCCTGACCATTATTGAAATAATAGAAACCAACCAGTGCCAGGTTGTTATCCATTGCTTTTGGTTTTTCAATTAAACGGGTTACCTGCTGGTCCTTGCCCACCTCAGCAACACCAAACCGCCGGGGATCCGGTACCGGCTTTACCCAGGCGACAATATCTGATTTTTCCTGATCAAGGAAAGAGAGGTCGGTTTCAATCAATGTGTCCGCAAAAACCATGATCATCGGTCCGTTGATATGTTCTCGGGCAAGGTAAATGGCATGAGATTGACCACGCATTTCCTCCTGGACTACATAATGCACGGTCAGATCCGGATACTCTGCTTCCATAAAAGCCCTGATTGTGTCCCCCAGATACCCGACAATAAAGACAAATTCAATTTTTGTGTCTTCAGGAAGGGTAGAGAATGTATCCAATACATGCTCAATGACCGTTTTGCCAGCCAGGCTGATCAGCTGTTTGGGTCGGCTCCAAGTATGCGGCCGGAGCCGCTTTCCGAAGCCGGCCATGGGAATGACAACTTTTAGTATTTTGTCCATTGTTTCCCCTTTTCATCTATCACTAACTTGAAAATTAATTATAACGGAGAGTATCTCCAGTGAGCAATGACAAATGACACACCCAGATACTGAAACCAAAACCAGGATAATTCTAGCTTTCTTTATTTCGCTCTTTCCCGGGCCTTCAGGCCAGCTGTATTTCTAATTCAGCCAGGGTTTTCTCAATTAGCTGGACAGCTGAACCCAGGGTGCCCGAATCAAACGACAGGTTCGCGCCTGCAGCATTGTACAATTCGGGAAGAGTCGCGGTTCCACCCAGCGCCAACGACTGGCGGTAATTCTGAAGCGCTAATCCCTGGTCTTTCTGGGCATTCTCCCAAATTTGAAAAGCGCCTAATGAAGCCAAACCATATTCAATATAATAAAAAGGCGCTTGATGGATATGGAGTTTTCGATGCCACCCGGTCATCTTCACTTCCTCATATCCATCCCAGTTAATGCCGGGCATATAAAAGTCAATCAATTCCGACCATTTGCCATCACAGGCATCAGGATTGCTGGCCAGACTATGATTCTCGTAAACCCAGTGCTGGAAAGCAACCACAACTGCCATATAAGGCCAGAAAAGCAGCTTCTCCTCCAGGTTTAATAACCGGGTCCGGGCTGCATCCTCAGCGGATAAAAATCCTCCCTTGTCTTCTGAAAGGTAGGGTTCTGCTAGTAACTCCATGGCTGTTGAGGCAACTTCCGCAAATTCCAGTCCCGACCGCCATTGGTGATGATATGGCAGATTAATCCGCTCAAAGACGTGGAAGGCATGACCGCTTTCATGGAAAAGCACCCGCAGATCGGATCCTCGTCCAACCGCATTCATAAAAATAAACGGCACTCCCAGGGTAGCAAATGAGGTGCAAAAACCACCCGGTCCTTTCCCTTTTCGATTCATCAAATCCAGCAGATCATTTTCCCGCATGGATTTAAAATATCCACCCAATACAGGATCCAGACAATTAATTATATTCCCCACCCGGGTGGTGAATTCCTCCTCAGTTTTAAAAGCCTGGATGGCAGGCAGGCTAAAGGTAGTTTGATTGTTCATCAAATCCCAGGGTCGGACCTGATCTATACCCAGCCGTGATTGATATCGGTCGTAAACCCGCGTCGCTGCCGGGACAGCCACTTCCTTCACTGCATCGATAAATTGCCGGCTTTCCGCAGGGCTGTAATCCAGCCGGAGCTGTTGCAGCCAGCGGTAAGCCCTATAATCCGGAAAACCCGCATTGGACGCCAATTTTCCCCGGACTGCCATGAATTTTTTCCACAGTTCGTTAATTGCTTCCCTGTCCTCAAGCTGGCGCTGGGACAAAAGTTCCCAGAGTTCTTTCCGGACCGATCTGTCTGTGGTTAAAAGGGCAGATTTAACCTGCACCAAGGTCTGTTCTTCCTCCTGCCACTGAACGGTTTGGGTGCCGAGGATTTTACTATATTGAGTGCCAAGTTTACTTTCTTCTGTCATCAAGGGCAGGTTATCCTCAGAGAACAGATCTGCTTCCGCCTGCATTTTCTTTAATGCTAACTCCATTCCCTTTGGCGTCAATTTGCTCCCCAACAGCTTCTCCTTTAAACCCTGGTCAGCAGCCTGTATAGCCGGGTAAACATGCTCCAAAAAATCATGAAACCGCTTTTCTTTTTCCTCATCAGTAGTATCCAGGTGAGTGGCCAGCACAAGGCGGGCATATCGTTCATCCACTAACTTCCTCAGATCGGACCAACCTTCCATCCACAAGTCCAGAGATTCTTCAGTCAGCTCAATATCCTCCAGCTGCTGATATAAGGGCTGGATACCTTCCCAATTCAGGGTCATAAATACTTTAAATGCGGGAGTTTTCATTTTGGTTTCCTCGTTGTGCCTAACTTTGATTTAGGATCTATCTTACTCGTATTTCCAGCGAGAACATAATCAAAACTCAAGTGTTATTCTACCCTCCACCCTGAACTGTACCAAAACAGATACTCATCCAAGTGGGCATGCCAGTAAGATTCCTCATGCATCCCGGGAAATTGATGCCAGGAATGGGGAACACTCAATTCTACTAATAGGCTTTCAAAGGCTGCGGCATCTTCCCAATCAGTGTCATCCCCTCCGATATCGAGATAAAGGCGGGGGATTTTTGATTCAGGAATCGCCTCAATCCAGCCGGGGATTCGATCTAAATCACCATAAAACAAGGGGGCGCTGTGTGCTCCAATTGCTTCAAATAAGTCCCAGTTCATTATACCGATCCGAACCGCCCAGTTACCGCCGCGGGATAGGCCGCCGATTGCCCGGTATTCCCTATCCGCCAGAGTTCGATAATGCGCATCCACCCAGGGGAGTAGATCATTAACCAATTGCTCTCCAAACAGATTCTCGGGAAGGGGGATCCAGCTATCTTCTCTGGGCATAATGATAATCAAGGGAGGAAGATCATCACGGGAGATAAGGTTATCAACCAATTCATTAACACCAAGGTCTTCCCATTGTTGATCAGACTCAGTTGCTCCATGCAGCAAATACAATGTGGGGTAATTCTGGTCCAGATCTGTCCCATAACAAGGCGGTGTGTAGATCCTGCCAGAAATTTCGTCCTGGGTTCCTGAGACAGGGATAGAAAACAGCTGAATCAAACCAGCCTTATCCAGGCAGGGAGTTTCCTCTTTTGTAGCAGTAGGACTGACAAGTTCAATGGTTTGCGCAGGATCATGGTCCGGTGTGTAATCAGCAAGATCTGGAGAAAATTCCAGTGTGCTGGAATCCGGACTTGAAGATATTGTTGGCACTTCCTGGTTGGCGGGCATACCACTGCCGCAGGCGGTCAGCGCCAAAATCAAGATTAATCCAAGAAGCCATGAATATTTCAAATTAATCCTCTTACTCTTTGGTTTTTTTGGGTGTTAGTTCTGGCTTAGCCTTTTCCTGTTCATCCTGGATAGA
>CBDVDO010000060.1:0-8029 GCA_965372765.1 uncultured Anaerolineales bacterium | reverse complement strand
GTGGGTCCCAGATTCGACTACTCGGCTGCCATCCAAAACCACGATAAGATCAGCGCTTCGAATCGTAGACAGGCGGTGAGCAATCACAATAACTGTTTTTCCCACCATCAACTGCTCCAGGGCTTGTTGGATCAACAACTCGGTTTCGGTATCTACTGAGGAAGTGGCTTCATCAAGGATTAAGATCGGGGCATCTTTCAGGACTGCCCGAGCAATTGCTATCCGCTGCTTTTGACCTCCGGAAAGCTTTACACCCCGCTCTCCAATCATTGTGTCATATCCATCAGGCAAACGGATGATAAATTCATGGGCGTTTGCAATTTTGGCAGCGTTAATCATTTCTTCTTTGGTTGCGCCCTGGCGTCCAAAGATAATATTTTCACCTGCTGTGCCATGAAATAGAAAGACATCCTGCAGTACCATACTGATCTGCTGGCGAACACTCTGAATGGTCAGGTTTCGAATGTCAAAGCCGTCTAAGGAAATGGATCCTTCGCAAACGTCGTAGAACCTGGGGATCAGGTTTGCCAAAGTGGTTTTGCCAACTCCCGTGGGTCCTACTAAAGCAACAACCATGCCCGGTTGAATATTCAGGTTGATATCCTCCAGAACAGTATCGCCGACGGAATAGCGGAAACCTACATCTTTGAGCACAATTGCTCCAGCTGCCCTCCCCTCCAATTCAACAGCATCTGGTTTTTCGACAATATCAGGAGCTTCGTCCAGAACCTCTGCTACCCGTTCTGCACCAGCCAGGGCTTGTTGAACACTTTCCCAGACCCCGCTCAAAGCGCGCACCGGCTGGTAAAGCAATTCCAAATAGAGGAAAAAAGCGACCAGATCACTAATCGCCAAAGTTTCCCCCAAAACAAAGCGTCCGCCAAAATATATTAACACAACTGTACCCAACGAAGTTGCAAACGCGACAACAGGGTGAAAGGTTGCCATCAAGCGCAGCGCTCGCAAGGTAGAATCCCGGTAGCCGGCAATATGTTCGCCTACCCGGCTTAATTCGTTTTCCTCACGGGTAAAAGCCTTGATTTCCCGCACACCAGAAAGATTGTCGTTAAGAGCAGCATTTAGCTCCCCCAATATCGATTGCCTGGCACGAAAAGCTGGTCGCACATATTTAGTAAATCCCTGCATAGCCAACACAATGATAGGAACTGGAATCATACTCAACAAAGTGAGTTTCCAATTCATCATTGCTAAAATTACAGTGACCCCCACCAGCATAAGTGAATTAGCAATCACGTCCGGCACAGCATGGGCAATCAGATGCTCAATTAAATCCGCATCGTTCACTACACGCGACATCAATTGACCAGTTTGTTTATCTTCATAAAAACGAAGCGATAAGCGCTGCAAATGTTGATATACCGTTGATCTCACATCTGCAACCACATTCCACCCTGCAACGTGTGCCAGATAACTTCGGACAAATTGTAAAACAGCCCTAACAGCATAAAGCAACAATGCCAATAACGCCAATTGGGTTATCCGGCCCAAATCATCCTGACCCCCACCGGAATCTGTAACAATTTCTATCATTGATTTAACCAGCCAGGGAGCATACAGCTGAACCCCGACCAGGAACAGCATGCTCAAGATGGTCAAACTTAACACACCAGCGTATTTATGTGTGAATTTAAAAACAAACCTGAGTGATTTCAATCTTGACGCCTCCACACTAAAAAAATTCTTTTGATTGCGAAATTTTCAACTCTTTTTTCAGTCCCGTCCCACCGAGCAGTCTATAATTATTATAGCCATCTTTATAATAAATGCGCTGAATCCCTGATCATTTAATTGTGCAAGAATACTATCAAATAAAGAAATTTTGGAAAACAAAAAAAGGCTGCTAACCATTCTGCAGCCTTTTTGTATTTAATCCAGAATTTGTGTTCTTTAGTTTTCCAATTCCGAGAGGATCTCCGCCAATTCATTATTTCCATCACTGGCGTCCATTGCTTTTCGAATGGCTGCCTCAAAAGCTGTTGGGGTTGGTTCTCTTATCTCGTCTTCTTCCTCAAAATGTAAAGCTTCCTGGGGTGATTCCTCAATCGCTTTCATGCTTAATTTGATTTGTTTCTTGCGGCGGTCAACTTTGAGGACTTTTACACCCACCTCATCACCCATCTTGACAACATCATTTGGGGTCCGGACATATCCGTGAGCCATCTCACTGATGTGAACCAGGCCTGGTCTTTCTGCATTGATATCTACGAACACACCGTACTTTTCTATCCGGGTGACTTTACCGACTAATTCCATCTCGGGTTTAATCTCCCCCCAGTCCATTCCCGCCGGCTCAAGCATGGTCAATTCAATCTTTTTTTTCTCCGGGTCAGTTCTTTGAACCCAGACTTCTACTTCCTGGCCTATCTTTAAAACATCAGCAACGCGGGTAACTGATCCCTTTTGAATTTTTGAAATATGGATTAAACCAGGTATTCCGACACCAACATCAACAATCGCGCCAGCCAAGGAGGTTTTTAATACCTTCCCGGCAACCTTCATCTTAGGTTCTAAGTCTTCAATTGTTTCAGGCGTCTTTAACTCTTCGTTCGCCATAAAACACACTCCACCTTATTTTTCATTTTTCGACAAGCGTCAATTATACCGTTGACATCAAAGATTGTCAAAGAGCGATAGGCTAAAAACCAGCTGTATCTAGTGAGAGGTTAAGCCTTCTAAGATTGAGATTAACTCCTCAATCCAGTCGCCCCTTTGTAAATCCAGCGGGATCCAGACCGATGACTCGCCAAAGCGCACCCGGGAATCAAATTCCCAGGGTTGAGGCAGTGGTTTTCCTTCCGGATATTGGAGATTTATTTGTTCGTTCTGGACAGAGACACCTTCCAGCCCGGCACTCTCAGCAAGCAATTTGATCTCCAATTGGAGAAGAAGGTTTTCCACTGTCTCCGGAAGTGTGCCAAAACGGTCTGCGAATTCATTCTTGAGCTGCTCTATCTGCTCTGAGTTGAGAATTGACGCCGCCCGCCGGTATAGACTCAACCGGACTGAGCGATCCTGAATATAGTCCCCTGGAATGCCTACCGGTAATGGAAGGTCAATCCGCACAACGGGGCGGAGGATTTGGAAAGGCAATTCTCTCTTATCCTGGGTATCGGCTTTATTCTTGTTAAGACGATTTACAGCATCTGCCAGCAATCGAGTATAAAGATGAAAACCAACAGCAGCGATATAACCGGACTGTTGAGTTCCCAGTATATCGCCGGATCCGCGGATTTCCAGATCCCGCATGGCAATTGAATAGCCGGCACCTAATTCTGTATGTTCCGCTATAGTTTCCAGACGAAGGCGTCCCTCCACTGTAGGAGATTTCTGGCGCTGCTTAAAGAAGTAAGCATATGCGCGCTGCGCTCCCCTGCCCACCCTACCCCGCAGCTGGTAAAGCTGCGCCAGTCCGAACATATCCGCCCGGTCAACAATCAGGGTGTTGGCGTTAGGAATATCCAGGCCCGACTCAATAATTGAGGTGGAAAGCAGCACGTCAATTTTACCCGCGGTGAAATCCCTCATCCTCTCCGCGAGATCCTTTTCTGCCATTTGACCGTGAGCTATTCCGATCCTGGCTTCCGGCACCATCTTTGCCAGGTGGGATTTCATAGCATCGATAGTTTTAACCCGGTTATGAACAAAAAACACTTGTCCACCCCGTTCCAATTCTCTCCAGATTGCTTTTTGGATCAATGCCGGATCATAAGGACTAACATGAGTAACAACCGGCAGACGTTCTTCGGGAGGTGTGTTTATCCTGGAAATATCTCTCACCCCGGTTAATGCCATATACATGGTCCTGGGAATCGGAGTAGCAGTCAGGGTTAAAACATCAATATCGGTTCTTTTGGCCTTGATCTTTTCTTTGTGAGAAACACCAAAACGCTGCTCCTCATCAACAATCATTAATCCCAGGTCGTGAAAGATCACATCTGAGGAAAGCAGCCGGTGGGTGCCGATCACGATGTCCACTGAGCCCTTAACCAATCCACTCAGGATTTTACTTTGCTGGCGAGGGGTCCGGAAGCGGGATAACATCCGAATCTCAACCGGGAACCCGCCCATCCGCTCCAGGAAGGTATCATAATGCTGCTGGGCAAGAACGGTAGTCGGAACCAGAATGGCAACCTGTTTTCCATCCATCACGGCCTTAAATGCTGCCCTGACAGCTATCTCTGTTTTGCCGTATCCAACATCACCGCAGATTAACCGGTCCATCGGTTTCGGTTTTTCCATATCCTCTTTGACCAGAGTTAATACATGCAGCTGATCCTCTGTTTCAATATAAGGAAAGCTGGCTTCCAATTCTTGCTGCCAGGCAGTGTCCGGACTGAAAGCAAATCCCCGGACTGTCTCCCGCTTCGAATATAGCTCCAGCAGGTCCTGGGCAACTTCTATTACTTCTTCCTTAACCCGGGATTTAGTTAATCCCCAACGGCTGCTGCCCAGGCGGGTGATTTTGGGATCATGATGGTCAGGACCGACATACCTGGTGAGCCGGTCTGCCTGGGGTGCAGGAACATACAATTGATCCCCATCTGCGTACTCTACAGCCAGGTACTCCCCTTCAATCCCGGCCAATTGACGGGAAACCAACCCGCCATACCTGCCGATCCCATGATCCAGGTGAACAACCCAATCCCCGTCCTTAAAATCGCTGTAGTCAACTTCAGGAGATAATGCCCGGTGAACTGGTTTTCTGCGGGGTTGAATTCGCCGCCAGCCAAAGATTTCCCCATCAGAAAAAATGTGCACTTCTTTCCCAACTTCCGGCGTCATAACCCACCCGCCTTCAATGCTGCCTTTAATAAACGCCAGCCTTTCCGGGTATGCAGCACGTTCTTTCCAGATTTCTTGCAGCCGGGGGGCTTGCCGGGAGACAATAACAGGGATCCCGTCCGCCTGGATTACCCCGTCGATGTGGGAAACAAACGTTTTAAGTTCTCCCCCAAAAAGTTGGTTGGCAGAAAACATCCCCCCTAAACCGGATTCAGATTCAGTCCTCACTGGTCCAAGCGCTATCGGGTTATGATTTTCCAGATCAAGTTTAAAGTCATCCCAAGGGATATAAGGCAACCCAAACTCTTCCGGAATAATTCCTTCCTGTTGATACCCCTTTCTTAGGGATTCAGCCTGGCCGGATATCTCAAGCGCCGTTTCCCGCAATATTTCCTCATCATCCAGGAAAACGAGCATATCCTTGGGAAGGTAGTTCAGCAAGGTGGTTTCTTCCTGATGGAGTTCCGGGATATGGTACTCAATATATTCCTCACCAATGTCAGCTGAAGATTGATCGGGGTTGTCTGGCAATAAAAATTCCCTTGCCGGAGTGATCAGCAGAGTATCAATTATTTGGATTGTTCTCTGATTTTCAGGATCAAAACGCCGCAGCATTTCAACTTCGTCACCGAAAAATTCAATCCGGGCCGGAAAACGATCTCCAGGGGGCCAGATATCCAGTATCCCTCCCCGGCGGGCAAATTGACCAGGAGAAGTAACTATCGGGGAAACTTCATAACCGCATCGAACCCACTCCGTCGCTAAAACTTGCGGTTTATGATTCCCTTTATTCCGAATTATTCGGGTTGATTTGAGAAACTCGCGCCGGGGCAAAGTTCGTGTGAACGCAGCCCTGACCGGCGCTACTATCAGTGGTGGGCTTTCAGATGGGGTGTATCCCGGGATCAAAGAGGATGACAACCTGGCGAGTATTTTAAGCCGATCTCGCCTGGTCTTTCTTCCCCAAGATATTTTTTCATAATACAGGGGGTCGGGTTCAGGAAAAAGCACCAGGTCCTGCTCAGGAACCCAGAAACTCCACTCATCTTCCAGTACCAGCGCTCGATCTGTCCTGTCTGTGATAAGGAGTATCGGTTGGTTTAAAGCTGACTTTAAACCAGCTAAGACCGGCAGCCGGACCGCTCTCGGCAATCCAACCAAACCGGGTTTTCTCCCCGAACGGATATCGGCAACCAGTGATTGAAACGCTGGTTGTTCCTGAATTCTATTTAGTAGTTCTTCCTGCATAGGGATTTTATTCGTTTGATGGGCTTTGGTTATAGGTTGTCATCGCCTGATTTAAACCCAGTTCAACAAAGGCGAGAATCGCATCTGCAGCCTGGTCAAGCACAAACGGGAGGGTTTCCACTTCCTGGTCCGAGAAATTAAGCAATACATAGGAACTGACTGACATCCGGCCTGGGGGACGATTAATACCAATCCGCAGGCGGGGAAAATCCTTGGTTCCTAATTCTTTGATGATAGACCGAACACCTTTTTGTCCCGCGTCACCGCCATTCGGCCGCATCCTTAAGGTTTGGAACGGCAAATCAACATCATCATAAACGACCAGTAAGTTTTCTAGTGGCAGTTTATAAAACCGAATAAAAGATGCTGCCGCTTTCCCTGATAAGTTCATAAAAGTCTGGGGTTTGAGGAGAATAATCCGATGACCTTTGTATCTTACCGCGGTCATTAACGCATTCATCTTCATCTTTGAAAAGGATGTATCCATTTTCCCGGCTAGCTGGTCAAGGACCATAAAGCCGATATTATGCCGGTTATTCCGATATTCTCGTCCTGGATTACCCAATCCGACGATTAAGAAAGGTTTTTTTCTTCCAATCATGGTTTGACTCAATTACCTGAACCCTTTTTTGACCCTTAAGTAGATAGTACCGATCAAAAATGCACTCAAAACCAGTATCCCGGTGATGCTCAAAACCCGGTACAGGTCATTCGAATCCAGAACTGCCGGATTATCTGGCAGGGGTGTGGGTGTCTCCTGGGCTACTGATCTCCAGGTTGGGGTGACGGAGCGATCTGTGTCCTCCTGAATGCCCGCGGGGGCAAGTGTGGAGGTTTCTATAGGGGAATGATTACGAACCCGTAAATTCGGAATCAGTTCAAAAATGGTTGCCTTTCCCTCATACTCTGCAACCAACCGCAAATTGTAATTCCCGTCTGTAATCTGGGTGGTATCCCATTCCACTTTAACTGATGTTTGGGAACTCTCCTCAGCTCCCGGCATGATATCGGCGATAAAAAACCAGGTTTCTGGGCCATCCACGGCATAACTGAATGATAGTTTTCCAGAGGTAAATCTTTCCCCTCTGATTTTTCCTTCAATAGTTACAATTCCCTGCAAAGCCTGTCCTTCCCGGGGATTTAAAATAAAGATACTGGGAGAAATCGTTGGAGCCTGGGCAGCTGCCGGTTGAGCTTGATGAAATACACTCATCACCAGAAGAGGAATGAATACCAGGGATAGCCAGGCCAGTCTTTTCACGCCTTGAGTGTAGCACGGGGTGGGTTAATGGTCAACGGATTTTTGGCAGAGAAGGCAGTCTGGGGCCGGTGTTCAGGATCATGAACCTAGAGAGACCTCCGAGGTCCTTTAGACCTCGGAGGTTGTATTTACCTCGGGGTTGCTGAAATGGGACTTCTCCCCCATTTGTCATCCTGAGCCCTTCGATTTCGCTCCGCTACACTCAGGACTTACTAAGCGAAGTGCGCATACTACTCAGGTTAAGCCCCGTAAAGGATCCATGAAGAGATCAAATTCCAAAGGCAGAACAAACAGGAAGTTCAAACGTTTTGGTCGTATCATCTCTTGATGAATTCCTCGTTGCCCGCGGAATGATAAAATCGCAAGGGCGATCCGGTGGATTTCCCTTTCTAGAGAGACGGGGCTGTCCCAAAAGTAATTGGCACAGCCCCTGAAAATTTAATATAATGGGGGGTATGAAAGAACAACAATTCAAACCGTACACACCCAAACAAGCCATGCTGATGCCGTCCAACCTGGATGAGATGATCCCGGAAGGACATCTGGTGCGCGTGGTAGATGAAATGATCGATCGACTGGATATCGCTCCCTTGAAGAGGCAATACAAAGGGGGAGGAACCAGCGCCTACCATCCGCGAATGCTGCTGAAAGTACTGGTGTATGCCTACAGCCAGCAAACCTTTTCTTCCCGGAAGATAGCCAAAGCCCTGAGAGAAA
>CBDVDO010000059.1:0-8034 GCA_965372765.1 uncultured Anaerolineales bacterium | reverse complement strand
GGCCTGTACGATGCCCAGGCAGATCCCCAGAGGTTAACCGCAATTGTGGAGATGATTAAACTTGAAGAGCTGCAATTTTCCGAATGCCCTCCAATGACCGTGGATACTGAAACCACCTACCTTGCCACTATTGAGACTGAAGGCGGAGATATCGTGATTGAATTGTTCCCGGATGTCGCTCCTTTGGCTGTGAACAGTTTCATATATCTGGCAGAAAATGGTTGGTTTGACGGGATTATGTTCCACCGCGTTATACCCGATTTTGTCGCCCAAACGGGGGATCCTTCCGGTACTGGTTATGGCAATCCGGGATATTCTTTCAGTAATGAGGTCTCCGCGGACCTGGTATTTGACCGGGCGGGACTAGTCGCTATGGCGAACTCTGGCCCGGACACCAATGGCAGCCAATTCTTCATTACTTATGCCGCAACGCCCAATTTAAACGGGAGCTATACAATATTCGGTGAAGTAATCGAAGGGATGGATGTAGTGGATGGAATAACCCCCCGCGATCCTCAGCAGGGCGGAGATATTCCTTTTGGAGACGTGATTTTAAATATCACCATTGATGAACAATAAGCTTTACCCAATATGGGACCTGATGACTCGGAACGGGATAAATTGATGAATCAGGTCCCTCAACGCAAGAAGTTTGATTGGCTGACAGCAGGCCAGTTTTGTTTCAGCCTGCTCGCCGCTTTGCTGTTGATCGGGGTATCCCTGGCGGGAATCCTGATGGTGTCCTTGGGTGGTTCAATTGCTGGTTTGGCTGTTACTGGAAATCAACTGGGATCTACTCTTTTGTTTTCTGCCGGATTGGGTTTTGCGGGATTTTTAATGATCCCTTCAACTTATTTTTCCGGCCGGCGTTTATTTGGAAAACCTCCCCGTGCGAGTAAAATCTGGCAGAGATCTGGTTGGTTTATCTTTTCAGTGCCGATTCTCATTTATCTAGGCTATCTTTCACAGGCCAGTTTTTCCCGGGTTAATCTCGTCCTCCCATTAATCCATATTCTTACCAATGGCGCAGCTATTTTTTGGTTGTTAAACCGGGTGAAGAGAAAACTGCCGGGAGAAAGCGCCCAGCGATTTTGGGGCGTTTTTGGCAGCGGACTCACCCTGGCTCCCCTGATTGCACTTATCGTGGAATTCCTGATCCTTTTTCTTCTTGGTTTGTTATGGTGGATGCTTTTACAGAATCAACCCGACCAGATGCAGGAGATCCTCAATCTTGTCAATCGCTTGAAGCAATCTTCAGTTACCCCTGGCTTCTTTGAAAAAACAATTAGCAGATTGTTGGAAAGCCCCGGGGTCATAAGCACCATTTTTGTTTATATCGCAGTGATAATCCCGCTGGTCGAGGAGTTGATAAAACCGATTGCGGTTTGGTTACTGTTGGGTAGAAACCTGGCTCCAAGAGAGGGATTTCTACTTGGAGCGGCGGCCGGTGCCGGTTATGCGCTGTTTGAGAATTTGACCATCGCAGCTGACGCTGATATTTGGACTTTTGTGGTTATTTCCAGGCTCGGAACTGCAGCGATTCACATCCTGACCACCGCGCTGGTAGGATGGGGGCTTGCCTCAGCCAGGACAGAAAAACGCTACCTGCGATTTTTGATGTCCTTAATCGCCTCTGTTTCGCTGCATGGAGTTTGGAATGGGTTAAATATTCTAACCGCGCTGGCTGAATTTCCCCCTATCCAGCCCAAGCTAGGATCATTTGGCACTTACTTTGCCAGTTATGCGCCCGTAGGTTTGGTAATTTTAGCCCTGGGAGCTTTAATAGGTTTGTTCTGGGCAAATTCTCGTTTTCAACGTGCTATAATGTCGCAGGTTAATCAAAACAAGTGAGGTTTCATGGAAGTTATTAAATTTTTAATCGATTTTGTGCTGCATATGGATGAGTATCTCAGTGTGATTATCGGCAACTACGGTGCCTGGACCTACGGCATTTTGTTCTTTATCATCTTTTTAGAAACAGGATTTGTGGTCACTCCCTTTCTTCCCGGAGATTCTTTGCTGTTTGCGGCAGGCAGTTTTGCCGCGCTGGGATCTTTAAATCCGGTGTACTTGTTTATTCTCCTCAGCATTGCGGCAGTGATTGGAGATACGGTTAATTATTCCATTGGAGCTTATATCGGCCCCAGGGCGTTTAGCGGTGAGATCAAATACCTCAAAAAGGAGCATTTAGACCGAACCTCCGAGTTTTACGATAAACACGGCGGAAAGACGATTATCCTGGCCCGGTTTATTCCCATCATCCGTACTTTTGCCCCCTTTGTAGCTGGTATTGGCTCCATGACCTACAGCCATTTTATTTTATACAATGTGATTGGCGGTATTTCCTGGGTGGCAATCTTCATCTTCGGTGGTTTTTACTTTGGAAATTTACCATTTGTACGGGATAATTTTGAAATTGTGATTTTAACCATCATATTTATATCCTTCATCCCACCGGTTTTGGAATTCTTTAAAGCCCGAAAGGAAATGAAAGAAAGTAAAAAGATGGAAGAGACGGCTGGATAATAGATTGGGAATTATTTGATCTGTTGAATAGATGCAGCCTCCTGGTCAAGGAGGCTGTTTTTTTGTCAAACCCAACGAATGGCATAGGTGGTCATACTGTGATTCTGCCCGGTGACTGCTATTTATCCTGTCATCGCGAGTGCGGCGAAGCAATCCCCCGAATAATGAGGAGATTGCCGCGCTCCCCTTCGGCTTTACTTCGTGAGAGTTAATACTGAGTGAAAAGGAGTGCTCAGGGTCGCTCGCAATGACATCTTCGACTAAAATAAAAGGGCGACTCACTTGTCTTGAGTAGCTGATGTATTGCATCAGCGTATCGAAAGACCGAGTCGCCCCTACTGATTACTATTCCTTCCCCAGGCAAACGACCACGGCGGCTGCCATCTCCCGGGAATGTGTCAGGCTGACAGACCAGCTGGTGTACCCCAGGATGCCGGCGATCTGGGCTGCTTTTCCGGAGAGGCGCAAGGTGGGTTTTCCGGAAGGTTCATTGAGTACTTCTATTTCTTTCCAGGAAACCGGACCGATACCCGTTCCAAGCGCTTTGGAAGCAGCTTCTTTGGCGGCAAATCGGGCTGCCAGCTCGGCAGCGATTACCCTGGGCTCTGCGGTCATGATAATTTTGGAACGCAGTGGAATTAATTCCGCATCAGTGAAAATGCGTTTAAGGAAACGCTCGCCGTGTCGTTCAAGGGCTTTCTGAATACGCCCGATTTCAATCAAATCAATTCCGGAAGATAGAATCATGAGGCAGGTCCCGCGGTTGAAATGGCCAATTTGCCCGGATCTAGATACTTCCGGGAAGCTTCAAGGATACTTTCTGGAGTTATTCCGGAGACAAATTCCTCATACTGTTGAAAATAATCCAACCCCAACTGGTTGCGTTCAATGATCAATAACGCACCGGCCACACCAGTGTTGGATTCCAGGGACAGGGGCAATTTGCCAATGTAGCTGGATTGGACGTCCATTAGTTCTTCCGGAGTAACCGGATCTGTGACAAACTTTTTTATCTCTTCAGTTATTAACTGCAGAGCCTGCTCCACATTCTGTGGATCAATACCGGCTGATACTGTCCAGGGTCCGGGACCGATGCCGCTGCTGAGGGAGCTGTACGCGTAATAGGCCAGCCCAGCTTTATTGCGGACTGATTCCCCGATGCGGCCCATCATTCCAAACTGGCCCAGAACACTATTGCCCATCAGCGCTGGATAAAACTCTTCCGTTCTTCGGGGAGGACCGACTACCCCAAGGATAATGTCTGTCTGGCTTTTCTCCTCGATCACATGGTGGCTGCGGACTGTTTTTTCTAATGGTTCCACGCCTGGTACCAGAAAAACCTCCGGTTGGCCGGAATTTACCCAGTCTCCGAATTTATCTTTCGTCAATTGTAGAGCCTGGTCGGGGTCCACTGCGCCGGCAACTGCGATCACCATTTCTTTTGGTCCGTAATGTGCCTGATGAAAGTTCACCAGGTCTTCGGTTTTAATAGCAGTGACCGTTTCAATAAAGCCATCACTTGGATTTTCGTAAGGGTGCCCGGCGTAAGCAATCTTGTCGAAACCCATTCCAGCCATTCCGTTTGTATCCTGCGCCCTTAAGTTTAGACCGGTCAGTAGTTGGGATCGGACCCGTTCGATATGGGATTGAGGGAATACCGGTTCTATTAAGACTTCAGCCAGGATCTCCAACAGGGTGGGTAGATCATCCGCAAGGGATTTCCCGCCGAATCCGGCAGTATGAGCTCCGCAGCTAACTCCAAGGCTGCCCCCCATGGATTCAAGGTTTTCAAAAATTTCCTGGAAACTTTGTTTTTTTGTACCCCGCATTAACGTTGAAGCTGTAAAATCTGCTAAACCGAGTTTTTCCAGGGGATCATAAAGGCTTCCAGCTTGCAGGTATCCAGCAATTGAAACCGAGAGCGTGTTGAAATTTGGGCGGACAAGCAGGGTAATTCCGTTATCCAGCTGGGTTCGGGTGATGTCGTGTGGACCGGGCAGAGATTCGGGGTTGAAGGAGGCGTGATCTTGGATGTTCATTGTTTGTTATTTCCCTTGTTCTGCGGGTAATAAAATCCCACCAACCTGTTTTGCGGTATTAGATAGGTTTGGGCTGCCCGCTGGACATCCTCCGGTGTAACCGCTTCCAGGTTCCCCAGATAATCCGTTACCCATTCATAACTGGCAAACATCTCTGAAAAACCCAGCCAAAATGCCTGATTGGTGATGCTCTCTCCTCCATAGGCGAACAGCGCTCTGGTTTGTTTTGCAGCCCGCAGAATCTCTTCCTGGCGGGGCGGCGTATCCTGAAGGCGCTGGATTTCCTCATCGAGCACCTTAATGGCTGCGTCAGGTGTTGAAGAAGGATGGACGATGAAATTAAGGCTGTATAAAAACGGATCAATTGTAGCCGGTAACCCGCCGTGAATAGTCACCACGACTTCCTCTTCTTCTACCATTTTTGAATACAATCTCGATGTTTTATTTGATATTCCGCCGCCGCCGAACATGTTTAACCCCTGCGGTCCGGAGAGTATACTGTCCAGAATCAGCAGCGAAAAAAAATCTGGATCACTGGCAGGCGGGGTGTGGTAAACAACATCACCGAGGATAGTCTCTCCTGGTCCTTCTACAGTTAACCGGTGTTCTCCCCGCTGGGGAGGTTCCGGTCTATTGACCCTGGGAGGGTCATCATTCGCGGGGATATGCTCATAGAGATCTTTAATCCTCTTCAGCATATCGTCTTTATCAAAGTCTCCAGCCATGGCGATCACGGCATTGTTAGGGGCGTAATATGTCTGGTAGTGCTGGAAGAGGTCATCCCGCTGGATGGATTTCAAATCAGCCAGATCGCCAATGATCTCATGGTGGTAGGAATGAACTCGATAAGCAGCACTATTGATAGCCTCTTTGAGCCTGAATCCGGGACTATTTTCTCTTCCCTGTCTTTCTGAGATCACCACAGTACGCTCAGATTCCACTTCCTCCGGATCGTAGGTGCTGTTAATCATCCGGTCGGCTTCCATTTCCATAGCCAGGTCTATTTTGTCAGCAGGCATGGTCTCGAAAAAAGTTGTCCAATCCAGGTAGGTGAACGCGTTCCATACACCGCCAGTTCGGGAAATCGCTTTTTCCAGTTCATCGGCAGGAAAACGAGCAGTTCCCTTGAACTGAAGATGTTCCACCCAATGGGAAATCCCTGTTCGCCCTGGAATTTCATCCCGGGATCCAACCCGGTACCAAATCCAGCTGCTGATAAGAGGAGCAGTGTGGATTTCCTTGAGTTTAATTTGCAAACCGTTGGTTAAAGTAATGGTTTTAATGGGTTCTAACATGTTCATAAGGCTGGCCTGCTGCTATTGGGTGAGAGAGGCAATCAATAAATCCAGTGCCAGGGTAAAATCCAGCTGACCGGTTTTCATTGCTTGATCCACATCGGATAATTGGTGATAAATAGTTTTTAATCTGGGCAGAGTAAATTGTTTTGCTTTGGGAATGATCTTTTTAATCGGATAGGGATGAGAACCAATTTTTTTTGCGATAGTGTTATGATCCTGGCTTGGATCTTCGTCCAGCAGCTCCCGAACCTGGATCATAAGCCGGAATTGACGGATAATCATGCCAAAGAGGGAGAGTGGTTCACTGTCTTCCAGCAGCCGGCGCAGCATAAACATGGCTGTTTTCCCGTCTCCGTTTCCAATAGCATCAACCATCTCAAATATATCTCCCTGGCGCACATCTGCGGTCAGGGTTCGGACGTCTGCCTCGGATACTGGTCGGGAAAAATCCACATATGTGAGAAGTTTTTCAATTTCCTTCTTCGCCAGTCGGGGGTCTTCATCAACATAACTAGCTAGCAGTTGGGCTGCTTCGTTGTGGAATTTACCGCCAACCTCTTTAGCCTGATCTTGAATCCAGCGAGTCATTGCGCCGCCTGTCGGCAGGGAAAATATCCGACTCCAGCAGCGGTCTTTGTGTTTCTGTACCCAACGGATCAGCCATTGCCCACTTTTTGGTATTTCATTCTCAATAAGTATTAATGCTGTAGTGGGAGGAACGGATTCAAGCAGATCTAATAATTTTTCCTGGTTGGCTTTGCCCTTGGTTAATTTTAGAGGGTTATTTAATACCACCATTCTGCGTTTAGCGAGGAACGGCATAGCATGAGTTTCTGATCTAATTCCATCAAGTTTCTGGGTGTTTCCATCCAGCGTTGTGATGTCCATGGCGGCCTCGGAGGAATCACCCATCTTGGGTTTCAGCTGCTCGTTTAGGAAGCTGCGAATGGCGAATTCATCATTGCCATGCAGTAGGTAAATAGTGGGTGAAGAGGTGCTCATTTGTAATCCTGGGTTTTGATCCTGTGGGCAGGAAAGCCGTTTAATGTATGTTTGGCTATTGACACTATTTTCAACGATCCCGGGTCGCCGCTGGTTGTTAGCTTTTTCTGCAGGATGGGTCCCAATGGCTTTGAAATAATCAACGCCAATACACTCAGGGCGGTAATTACAGGAATCCGCTCAATCTTGTCCCGCGTTCGTTCCCCGACCCCCAATAGTCCTACAGCCCCAGCCAAGCCAGCTGCAAAGCCGGAGACAAGTAAATTAGTCCCGCAGTTCTGATGAATTGCCAGATTGCTCTGCCCGGACTTTAGTTTTTCCAGAGCGACCGAAATGGTTTGGCTCAGGTCACCGGTGGGGATATCCCCCAGAATCCAGAATCCGCCTGCGTCAGAATGCCCAGCGAAGGACTTCCCGGGATGGGTTTTGGCCAATAAATTCAGGGTGGCATGTTCCAGGCCGTGATTGCGGCGCGTGAGTGAAATAAAAGAGCTCATAGGGTTGACCTAACAATGGGCGGGCAAACAAGAAAAAATTTCTCATCCCCAATCTGAATTTCTAAAGTATTCTGATTCGAAATGGGAAGATTAATTTGATGAATACCCTGGATAATTTATTCGATCAGTAGGATTTCTATTTTACTAGAGAACCGTGATAAATACTACTGAGGGTGACGGCTAAATAAAAAAAATTACGAGAAAGTTGATATTAATACTGAAAACTTCCCGTGCTATAATTGCCTAGCTGTACAGATCTGCAGGAGAATAGAAACCAGGAATATGAAAACGTTAATAACAGGGGTGGCCGGATTTTTAGGATCGGCACTGGCCCAAAAATTAATTGAGAACGGACATGAAGTGCTGGGGCTGGACGACCTGTCTACCGGAAAGGAAGAAGCAATTCCCTCCCAGGTGCAATTTGAGCTGGGAGATATGCTGGATCGACCAAAGCTGTGGACTTTGCTGCAGGATGTGGAATGTGTTTTCCACCTGGCCGCCCGGGTCGCAGTTCGGGAATCCATTCTTTATCCCCGGGAATATAATAGTACCAATGTTGGTGGAACGGTTAGTGTGATGGAAGCCATGCGCGATGTGGGGGTAAAACGAGTGGTATTTACTTCCTCAGGCGCGGTTTATGGCGCCCAGGAAGAGCAACCTCTCCATGAGGAT
>CBDVDO010000058.1:0-8088 GCA_965372765.1 uncultured Anaerolineales bacterium | reverse complement strand
GCACATCCAAGGGAACTTCTGCCAGAATCTGTATAGCGCCCCGCTCGCCCGCCTGAGCTGTGAGCAGTGAAAGCAATTTCCCAGTTCCAGCCTGTGATCTCATTTCCATCGGCGCTAGGAATACCAACCGGGCTGATAAACTCGCAGAGGAATGATAGATTTGACCAATTGAAAACGGGTAGTGTTCAGAATCAAGGGGGTGAATTGCCGTAAAAAATCCGCTGGCGGGAGCAGCGATGGAGAGCAGGGCACTTGAAAACAAACCCGGATTGTAAACCAACCTGAGGGTATTATCCAGATACTGCTGTTGTTTTTGGTAGCGCAGCAAGGTGTATAAATCCTTCCACGCAATATTTCGTGCCATAAAGTTAATATCTCAACGTCCGATATTTTCTTGGATTAGATGTAAAAAATAGCGGTGAACACGATCGTCTTCAGTAAGTTCAGGGTGGAAGGCAGTAGCCAGTAAATATCCCTGCCTGGCTGCAACTATCCGTCCATCTGGTAATTTTGCCAGCGTTTCCGCTTCCCCTTCAACGGCAGTGATTAGCGGCGCCCGGATAAAAATTCCAGGGAAGGGAGCCGGAGTGGAAGATATTACCTCCAGGTCAGGAATATCCAACTCTGTTTCAAAACTGGCAATTTGTCTCCCGAATGCATTCCGGTCAACAGTGATATCCATTAATTCAAGTAAAGGTTGGTTCCGGTGAGCATCTTTAGAAAGGAAAATCGCGCCAGCACAGGTACCCCAAATCGCCTTCTTCTTCCCGAAATCACGCAGGGGCTCCAAGAGATTAAAATCAACCGCAAGTTTTCCTATCGTGGTTGATTCACCACCGGGAATTATGATCCCATCCAGATCATGGATCTGTTCCGGCAGCCGAACTTCAACAGCCTGGACTCCTATTCCCTCAAGGACTGCCAGATGTTCCTGAAATGAACCTTGTAAAGCCAGGACACCTACCTTCAGGGGACCAAGATCAAATGGCGGTCGGGATTCTTTCATAAGTATAAAGTTAAATCAAATGTCAAATAAGCTCTACCAACCGCGGTCTGCCAGGCGCTCATTATCTTCCAAATCAGATACATTCCTGCCTACCATTGCCTCGCCCAAATTCCGGCTGATCTCAGCCAGGATTTCCGGGTTATTGTAATGAGTAACCGCTTTTACTATCGCTTCACCACGTTTGGCTGGGTTCCCGGCTTTAAAGATGCCAGATCCGACAAACACGCCGTCAACACCCAATTGCATCATTAAAGCTGCATCTGCTGGTGTAGCAATTCCCCCGGCAGCAAAATTAACCACGGGGAGCCGGCCGTGCTCTCGGATTTCTTTGACAAGCTCATACGGTGCCCCGATATTCTTGGCAAATGTCATCAGCTCTTCTTCTGGCATATTACACAGCTGCTTGATTTCTCCAAAAACCGTCCTGGCGTGCCGGACAGCCTCGATCACATCACCGGTTCCGGCTTCCCCTTTTGTCCGGATCATTGCTGCCCCCTCGCCTATTCTGCGCAGGGCTTCCCCTAAATTTCTACATCCACAGATAAAGGGGGTTTTAAACTGGTGTTTATTGATATGGTAGGCTTCATCCGCGGGCGTTAACACCTCGGATTCATCAATATAATCAACTTCCAGGGCTTCCAGAATTTGCGCTTCAACAAAGTGCCCGATGCGGACTTTAGCCATCACTGGAATTGAGACACTGTTCATTATTTCCGTGATCAGTTCAGGTGCGCTCATTCGAGCAACACCACCATCAGCCCGGATATCTGCTGGAACTCTCTCCAAAGCCATAACAGCAACTGCGCCAGCTTCTTCTGCTATCTTCGCATGTTCTGCTGTGACAACATCCATTATCACGCCGCCCTTGAGCATTTGGGCTAAGCCTTTTTTTGTTGTAAAGGTACTTACTTGAGATTCCACTTTCACCACACTCCTAGTAAATCGCTTGTCTGGAGCACACAGATTGCATCTCCCAACAAGCAAAAAAACCACGCCAAAATCAATCCAAAACTCTTTTTTCAAGGATGGATTCTGGTGACTAAATTACACCCTGATTCTACCACGCGCAATAATCAGAGGCAAATTTCCTTATCGAGGTAATTGTACTTGGGGTGAGATAATCAGCAGAACTTATTAAGATATAGAAGTCTTCCTTCCGGTTCCAGTTACGAAACCGGAAGGAAGACTCGTCAGTCCAGAATTAGATTTAATCTAACGTGGAAAAACACTAATCCTAATTGCTGTCCGAATGTTTCCGTCAATTTCTACGTCAACAAATTCGGGAAAACTGACAATTTCATATCCATCCTCAGCAAGGTAATTGCGAGCAAGCGCCAGCGCTTTTACAGCCTGGTTGACTGCACTGGCACCAATTGCCTGAACATTTACAAACTCTCGCTCACGAAATATGCCTGCAATTGCCCCCGCTACGGCTGAGGTTCGGGATGTCGCTGAAACCTTAATGATATCCACTTTGTCGGTATCCATGACAAGCTCCCTGGGGTAAGGCGTAAGCCAGCCTTACAACATTGAAGTATTCACTTGTTACTTTTCATTGTACAAAAAGCTACTAATAAAATCAAGCAGGCAGACAGGGGTTAATATCCGGATTTCTGCTTATACGCAATGTAATTTTAACTTGGCGGTATTATTACACTCCTGGGGTACAATATGCCCATTGTTAATAAATCAATTTAGGATCGCATTAATCACAACTCAATAGCTCGACTCCATTTCTAACCAGCGACTACGACACAAAGGATTTTTAATGAATTCAGAAACTATCTATTTTGAACAGCTCGAGGAATTGATTGAATCGTTTCCCCCGGACACCATCCTCAGCAGGACCATTTACCAAGACGATTCGATAAAAACAATTCTGTTTGGATTCCACCCTGGACAGGAATTATCAGAACATACTGCCGCCGTCCCTGCTCTGCTTCACATTATCAAAGGAGAAGCTCAGTTGATCCTGGGAGAAGACGAAAGAACGGCTCAAGCAGGAACCTGGGTACGAATCCCTCCTCGACTTCCTCACAGCATCCAGGCGAAGACAGAAACTCTGATGCTGTTATATTTATTGTCAGATGATTAGTGGTTTTTCAGAGGAGTGTTTCAATGAAAATATTAGCTGTCATTTCTGGTGAATACGGGAAAAGACACGTTCGGAATATTCGGGAGTTTGGTCCAAAATCCTGGGAAATAGAAACCTGGCAGACCCCGCCGGTTTTTCCCCCTTTCATAGACGATCCAGAAGATTTCCTGCCCGACGAACTTCCCCTCTCTGATTTAATCCTTTCCTTTGCTGAACATAAAGGCGCGGCTGAATTACTGCCGGACATTGCCAAGATGACTAAAGCCCAGGCTGTACTGGTCGCAGTGGATGATGAAGTCTGGCTCCCTCGAGGGCTCGATCAACAACTGCACGGCTGGC
The DNA here is from genome assembly GCA_965372765.1 of uncultured Anaerolineales bacterium. Taxonomy (GTDB): domain Bacteria; phylum Chloroflexota; class Anaerolineae; order Anaerolineales; family UBA11858; genus B10-G9. The sequence goes on along the minus strand of CBDVDO010000058.1, from coordinate 4,648 downwards.
TTGAAGAGGCCGGGGTGGATTGTGTCACTCCTAAACCGCTCTGCTCGCTGACTGAAACCACCTATGGCGTAACCCGGTTTGAGACAGCCGATTATAACAATCCACTAATTGCTGAGTTTGCCCGTTATTTTGGCCAACCCAAATTATCTCTGGAAATTGATCCGGATTCCCGGACCATTACTTCCGCTGAAGTGATCCGCGATGCGGTTTGTGGCTGTGCGAGATACGCGGCCGAAGGATTAATTGGTTTGTCAGCAGATGAAGCCGAAGAGAAAGCTGGTTTGCTGCACCACCACTATCCCTGCCTGGCAAGTATGCAAAAGTTGCCCCATTTTGACCACGATACCCTGATGCATGTTTCTGGACAGGTTCTTAAGAACAACGTCGGTGCCCAAATCAAACCCTATAAACAAGTTCGTTCATTTAAGCCTGGAAAATATTCAGAATAAGTCATTGCCGTTTCCCCTTCCCGGCGAAGTGCTGCAGCAAATCCTGGTCTGTGACCTTAAACTCAGTCCGGTTGATTTGGATTGCTCCTCGATCAGCAAACTGGTACAGGTGGCGGCATACCATTTCCCGGGTGGAACCGATCCGGGCGGCCATATCATCCAGTGTCATGTCCCTGGTCAGGGTATCTCCGGTCTGATCTTCGAATTGCTCCAACAAAAGGTGCGCAAGTCTTCCCGCAACCGGTTGAAACGCCAATTCCTCCAAGATCTGGCTGGCTATAAGCATCCGCTCCACCATTAACTGGGTTAAAGCCCAGGTAAATTTCCCGTTGTCTAATAAGAAAGGCAGCAGTCGATCCTGTGTCCAGAGCCGGAGGCGACTCTCTTGATCGGCGATGAGGGCAACAGGCATGCCTATCCCTTCCTTGAAAAATCCCACTCCCCAGAAGACCTCGCCTTCCTCTATTACCATAACTACCAGGCTTCTTCCCCCCGGCGATTCCTTCAATGCGGTGATTTGACCTTCCTCAACCAGAAACAAATAGGGCCACGAAGAAGCATAATGAGACACCCATTGGCCCTTTGGGTAATCCCGGGTGATGCCCAAATCCAGCATTTGCTGTAATTCCCCGGGGTCCATAGCAGAAAACAAGGGGTTTTTAGATAATCGTTTATCTAGATCCATTGGGTTCATTCCTTTTGTTAGTTATTGTTGGTACTCCGGGGAAATATCCCAGGCACTCATCCAGTGAAGGGGGTGTGGATATCAATTGGGCTTCCTGCAATTTATTCTTATGCCTAATTATACTAAAGTACACTGGGTGATTCTAGTTAAACACAAGAGAAAACTCAATCTGAGAGATTAACTTCTCTCTCCCGGACAGATTTGCGTTAAAGCAAAGACTTTTTTTCACAAAGAGATTAAACTGACCTTTAGTATTTATTTTATTTCTAATGCATAAAGCTTTGGAGGCAAACAATGCAAGAAACTTCCCAAAAGAATCGCACCATCATGTCAATCATTGCAATCGTTATTGGTCTAATGATGGCATATCTAATTCCGTTCCTGACTCAAACTTCTCTGGAACGTGTCCTGATCCATTTGACGGCCCATATTGAGGCAGGCAACCCGGCGTTTACCAGCGGGTTGAAATTGTTTGATTTCTTCTACCCGGTCTGGCGAGCGTTGATATTTGTCGCCGGAGCCGCTCTACTCGTGATCTCACAAGAAATCAGGAAAGGCACCGAATGGACTTACCCCGCGGCAATTACTCTCTTTGCCATCCCCTCCATTGGTGGCTTTTTCATGTTTCTGCCGTATGTGAGCTGGGTGCCAGGTTTTCCGCTGCCTATGGCCATTTCCTTCATCGGCTTGTTCGGATACATCAGTTTTATTCTCCTGCGGAAAGCAGAAAAAGTTGTTAAATGGACCCGCTTGGGCGTCCTGTTTTTCCTGGGTATGTTATCCACACATGCATTCACCATTGGCGTCGGTGCCCAGCGGACCATGTGGACTCGGCCTGGCCATCCCCTTTACCAAGATTTTACCTGGTGGCTTTTCGACTGGGCAGGGACAGTCAACTGGGTTGCGGTCATATTGCTGTTCGCTGCGATCCCCTTGTTGGCAGTGGGAAAACGTAAGGGTTGGTGGTTAGCCGTTACTGGTTCAATCGCAATCCTGATGATCAACGTGCCCACCCAGTTCATCCGCACCAAAACTCTGGACTACTTTTATGGCGCAATCCTGGCTGTCGGTGTGTTAGTATTCACCCTGATCCCTTACTTCAAAAAACACCTACTCGAAGATGAGAATATCTCTGAGTAATCATAAAGGGATCATCGGATAAATAGAGACGCAGCTTATCCTGTTACACTCAGGCCCAAGCTGCGTTTCTTTTCCAATGTTTCCAATATCGAACAAGGAGAGTTATCTATGAAATCTTTCAAAAACAACCACAAATTGGGCGCTGCCCTGGCTGTTGTTGGCATCCTGATCGGCTTTTTGGTTTTATACCTGATAGCCGTGACTTATATTCCCATCGTTGAGGGAAAAATCTTGGAGGGGCGACCTGATGAGGCAATCACGGTCAGGATTGTTCACGCCCTGATGGGCTGGATCGGAATGACCGGCGGCGCAATCTGGGCAGTTGTTTTGTTCGGTTTTCTCAATAAAAAAGATTGGGCTTGGTCCTTGGGTGTAGTCGCCGGCACATTGCAGCTCCTGGCCGGTTTCTTCCCCATGATTCCACCCGCCAGCATCGGAATGCCCACACCAACCCTTTGGGTCTTTCTGATTGCTTTTGCCCTCTGGTTTGGAATGCTCTTCATCGGCGGAGTAAAGAACAAAATCATCACCCTCGCCTTCGTAAGCGGCCTGGCTTATGTGATGATTTTCATCGACGGGGTTGGCGCTATCTCGCGCTATCAAACCGTTAAGGAAAGCACATTAATCGGCATGTACGCCATGGGGCTGGTTGTGACCTGGTGGGCTGCCGCCGCCTGGGCAATCTTCATCTATTTCCTGGTCAAAGGGAAAAACTGGACAGTTGAAGTGGGTATTTTTGCCGCCTCTTTGTCAATTATTGCGGGATTGCCAGTGGGATTAACAGATGTGGTCCGATTGAGTCGATTCTCGATGTTCCTTCCTGGTCCCTTGTTGAGTGCCATTCTTCTGGTAGTCATCCTGCTTCCTAACACACAAAAATTGATTAATGATTGGATAGAAGCAGAAGCATAAGGTTGTTGAACTGGTAAAGACCCATGAAAATAAAACCTGATCATTATCCCGTGATCATTATCACAACCCTGGTGTTATTTACTATACTCGGGTTTGTGCTCGGATTTCTTCCTGGCCACAGCAGCGGAGGGGAGCGCGGGCTCCTCTCGCCTCAGGTCGAATTTACTTCCGTGCATTTCGAAAAATATCTCTGATTCTCTCCTTGCCCTCGGGACCTGGATGGACACATGCTTAAGCAATGTCTAAACTGATCCCGGGGGGCACTCCTTAAAAGGGTATCGACATCAATGAAATCTCATCAAGTAAATCTGCATGAAAAGGGTTCCTCTCCTTCTGTGCGCACTATCATTCAAATTCTTTTTCTCCTAGCCACCTTTTTGATCGGTCTTCGTCATCTCATGCCGGGAGAATCGTCCAAAGGCGGTGCCTTTGATGCTTTCTGCCCCTTTGGCGGAATTGAAACTCTCTGGCTGTATCTAACAACCGGCCAAACAATGGCAACCACCAATCTGCTGAATTTTTCCATATTACTCGGTGTTCTGGGCGTTTCCCTGCTTGCAGGGCGTGCATTCTGCGGCTGGATGTGCCCCGTGGGAACCGTGCAGGATCTTCTAGCTGGATTAACTCGTCGATTAACTGGAGAAAAAACTCACATTCGAGGAAAAAAGAGCAGGTCCAGATATCCCGTACAACTCCCTCCAAAATTTGATCCCTGGCTCCGGTCTTTGAAATACCTGATTCTGGCAATCATCCTTTTGGCAAGCACCTGGTATCTTTATCCTCCACTGCATGAGATTTGTCCTGCCAGAGCACTGTTTAGTTTTCAATTAACCACCCCGCTGTTAATCAGTGTCTTGATTGTATTCATCGTCACATCCATGCTTAACAGGCTCTTCTGGTGCAAATACCTTTGCCCATTTGGGGCTACCCTGGCAATATTTAATAAAATCGCTCCCCTGCGCCTGGTGGTCAACCAAAGCAGCTGCACAACCTGCGGCCGCTGTGACACTGAGTGTCCCATGGGAATTCAGAATGTCCCCGAGAATTTACGCAGCGCCGAGTGCATTCAATGTCTGGAGTGCCTGGAAACCTGCGCCATTCAAGATACACTTCATATTCAATTAGGATGAAACAAGGAAGGGGAAAGACAATAAACAGCAAACACGGTTCGATATTGAATTGAACTGTGTTTGAATTCTAGAGATCAATTCGTAGAGCTTTGTTTACTCTCAGATCAGTTTACACTCCTGGTTTGGGCAGGCGCGATAAGCCAAGAATTGCCCCAATGACTGAGAAAACACCCAGGAATGCAACCCCCAGCAAGAGCCCCCAAGCCTTTCCATCCAGGATTTCCCACCAGTTTTGCGAACTTTCATCCCGAGCCCAGGCAGGGATTTCTTCTCCCGTATGACCATTCTGGTCAGCCTGATTTCCACTGCCAGCCCATTCCGGGGGACCCCCG
>CBDVDO010000057.1:0-8137 GCA_965372765.1 uncultured Anaerolineales bacterium | reverse complement strand
GTCTCGAGGATTTATCAAGAATCTATCATTGGATAAGAAGTCTCTAAAAGATTATTTACTCATCCTTCTTGGGTCTACTTTGCAAGCAATTTCGCTGCGAGTTTTTCTAATACCCGCTAAACTGGCCAGCGGCGGAGTCAGTGGACTTTCACAGATTATTAACCATTTTACTGGCTGGCCGATAGGGCTGATGGTTCTAATCGGGAATATTCCTTTGTTCATCCTGGGGTGGCGATTTTTGGGAGGTCCCCGATTTGCAGCCAGAACTGCTTTCTCAATCCTCACTTTCTCAATTCTGATCGATGTCCCGCTGTTCTTTTTACCCACAAATGGAATAACAGGGGATATTGTGTTAAATGCCCTTTATGGCGGAGTTACCAGCGGCATTGGTTTTGGCCTGGTTTATCGGGGCAGAGGGACAAGCGGCGGCTCGGATATTCTAGCCCGTATATTAAGCAGCTGGAGGGGAATCCCGGTCACACAAAGCTATTTAATCACTGATGCGTTTATTATCTTCCTGGCCGGCATCTCTTTCAGCTGGGAAAATGCTTTATACGCCCTGGTAATGCTTTACGTCAGTGGAATAGCTGCAGAATCAATCAGCCAGGGTTCTAATATACTCCGGACAGGATTGATCATTACGGCTCTGCCTGATCCTATTAAAGACGGAATCTTCACCCGCCTGGGCAGAGGTGTCACAATTATGGATGGAAGAGGTGGTTATTCAGGTGAGGAAAAATCCGTTCTTTTATGTGTGGTCACCCGGGCGGAAATACCCCACCTGAAGGCCTTGACCAGGGAATTGGATCCCAAAGCGTTTTTAATCATAGGACAGGCACATGAAGTCCGGGGAGAAGGATTTTTACCCATGGGGGAAGATTAAATTCTTTTAAAATATCATGCAACTTTATTTATCCAACTCCGTATATTGGTACAGGGCAAAACGCGAGGAGAAGTTTAGTGTGTAACACCGAACAGCAATGGATTGCTGCAGCAAAAACCGGCGATAAAGATGCGTTTGCAAAATTAGTCGAAAAATATCAGAAACCGGTCTATAGTGTTTGTTATCGAATGCTGGGTACACCTACCGCAGCGGAAGATGCAGCCCAGGAAGCTTTTATCCGGGCCTATCAAGCTCTTGACCGATACGATATTTCCCGATCCTTTGCTACCTGGGTCTTATCAATTGCCTCAAACTACAGCATCGATCAGCTGAGGAAAAAGAAAGTAACAATTTTATCAATGGACAACGAAAAACATGCCTGGCTTGCGCCGCCCGACCCGGGTCCCAGTCCGGAAAAAGCTGCCCTGGAGAGAGAAAAATTTGAGCAAATCCAGTCTCTCCTGACTGATCTTAATGAAGTAGACCGGGCTGCCATAATTCTTCAATACTGGCATGATTATTCCTACGAGGAAATCGCAGATACTTTAGATCTAAGCAGCAGTGCGGTAAAAAGCCGATTATTCCGTGCCAGGCGTTTAATGGCAGAAAAATGGCAAAAAATGCAGTTGCCCTCAGCGCCGCCAGTCAATTCAACTGCAAAAAGGATTGCACATGAAACATCAACAATATGAAACCTGGATTCTGCTGGGTACTGAACTCGATCTAGAACAGCATCGTGAGCTTCAAGTTCATCTGAAGCAGTGCTCTCAATGTCAATCCCTGTACCAGGCAACCCATCAAATTGCACATCTTTTCAAGACAAATCCGGTTCCTGAACCCAGCCCTGGATTCAGTGCACGCTGGATGGCCAGGATCGAAAAGGTTGAGAGCAGAAAAAGCCGGTTAATTTTAGGAGTAACTCTCAGTGTTATTTCTCTAGCAACCCTGCTAATGCTCTCAAGTGTTGGCTTACAAATCAGGGCAGGCATGGCACAATTTCCTCAATTAATGCTGGAAATGGTTACTTTGGTCGCTAAATGGATAATTTTCCTGAATCAATTAAGGGATATCGTCTCTCCCTTAATCAGGGTTAGCATGAAATTAATTTCACCGATCTGGTTGATTACTCTTGGTTTCAGCCTGAGCGGGATTACTATTGCCTGGATGATTTCACTTTCCAAATCCAGGACACTTCAGAGGGAGCTACACTCATGAAAAACATTACTCGATTCGTTATATTAATGCTGCTCATCGCGGCAGTGATTATCCCCACAACAGCTACTGCATCCGGTTTCTCGGATGATAAAGTTATTTTTGGGGGGAACTTTACCCTGGGATCAGGCGAGGTATTAAACGGAGACCTGGTTGTACTTGGGGGCAACATCGTCTTAGAAACTTCCTCAACGGTCAACGGCGATACGGTTGTCCTGGGGGGTAATGTAATTTCAGATGGGACCATAAATGGCAATCTGGTTGCCATGGGCGGAATCGTTGAATTCCTGGATCAGGCTCAGGTCAATGGTGATCTCATTGTGCTCGGAAGCAGTTATGAACAAGCAGAAGGTGCTGTCATCAGCGGGAACATCATTACAGAAGAGAATATTCCCTTTGAGCTCAATTTCACAGACAGAATTGCCTTATTGGACGGGAATTTCCCTGCTTCGCAATTCCAGCAGCTTCCATTAGCATCTGCTTCCTGGTTCTTATTCCGAATTTTAATCTGGACCGGATTGGCTATTCTGATGACTCTGTTTATCCAGGATCAAGCAGCAGCCATCAACCGGGCTGCATTTGGTCAACCCTTCATATCATTCGTGGTTGGATTAGGTGTGATATTAATCGCTCCCCTAGTCATACTAGCATTGATAATAACCATCCTTCTCAGCCCAGTCAGTTTACTCGGCATATTTGCCCTGATTGCGGCCTGGGTTGTAGGGCTGGTCGCCTTGAGCCTTGAAATCGGAAGGAAACTGGCTGCAGCTTTGAATCAATCCTGGCCTGCCCCTCTTATGGCTGGTCTGGGTATGCTCATCCTCTCCCTCTTCTTTAATGGTTTCAGCCAGATTGTGCCTTGTTTCGGCTGGATGCCAAAGTTCGTATTGGGTCTTTGGGTAATGGGTGCTGTAATACTGACCCGGTTCGGCACCAGGGAATATCCGGAAACTGCCACTATTGAACATGTTGGACCTGTCCCTACCCAGCTTCCGCCAGCGTTTGCTCCTGAAGAAAAACCAGAATCGGTTGAGGCAAATGCGACCAAAGCAGCAAGGGAACTTGCCGAAACAGAAGGACTTGAGCTGGACAAAATCAAAGGCACCGGGGCTGAGGGGAAAATCACTTTGAATGATGTAAGAAAGGCTCTGAAAGATCAATAGAGCGAAGGATTATTATTTTCCTGTGTCTGTCATTACGTAAATATAAAGCTCCGATTTGTAGATCGGAGCTTTATTTATTTCCTTTGTCACTTTTTGATTAAACCCTGCCCATTTAGTGGAATTTTCTCCGTTTGGTCCAGGCAGCAACGCTGAAACCGACCACTCCTAAACCGAACAGGATTTCCAGTATCCGCAATGTTGAAATTCCGTCACTCCTTTCTGGCCCATGAATTTCGCCTTCCGGGAAATATTCAACAACAGCCGGCGGTGGTTCGGGGGTTTGGGATGGTAAAACCTGCACTGTTGATTGAAGTTCTTCTCCTCCTTGAGCCCGATTTGTTCCTGTCGCTGTATCTGTATCCTGGGTTTTTTCTTCCTGTTCTTTTTCTACCACTCCTTCCGCAGGAGTCTCTTCCACTGCTTCCGCTTCGATGGCTGGAGCTCCCACATTAGTGGAATCTTCTTCATACTCTGCTACAGCCTGGTCTTCAGGGACTTCCCCCACAGCCTCCAGAAGAACTGGTTCCTGCAATGCATCTGCAGCAATTTCTGGTATGGATTCCAGCTGGGCTTCAATTGACTTTGGAGAGAATCCTGCTGACATCGCACCTTTGTAAAAGATTCCTCCAAAATCAAGGATCATTACTCCGATCAACAAAAATGACATGAGAGCAGCTGCCAGACGGAACCTCGAAAAGGATGGTTTTCTGGATTTCACCCCGATCATTTCCGGGGTAAGCGTAAAATTCCTCGGCGCTGGGATCCGGGGGGCTGTTTGCAGGATTTGTTTGGTTATTTTCAGCTGTTCCAGGGCAGCTTGAAGCAGAGGATCAGTTTGAATCTTTTTCCTCACTTGCCTTAATTCCCGTCCGCTCAGCTCGCCATCTAAATACGCAGAGAGCTGCGCCCAATCTCTATCGGTGATTTGCATTTATTTCATACCTCACCTAAATGACGAAATTTAACAGGCAAAAGTTCCCTGAAATCTTGTAAACAATCCTTTAAATTTCTCCTTGCCCTTGCCAAGCGGCTCTTTACTGTACCCAGAGGACGGTCTATCACTTTTGCAGCTGAAGCATAATCCATGCCCTGTAAATCGACCAGGACCACAATGGTCCGGAACTCAAATTCCAATCGATCCAAACAGATTTGAATGGCTTCAGATAATTCATTCCGCAGCACAAATTCCTCTGGCTTTTCCTCAGTATCTTCCAACCAGGAAACAGATTCGTTTTCATTTCCATTTTGATTTTCCGGGTACAGGGGAACTACCGGCTGCCGCTTGCGGCGGCGGAACTCATCATAACAGGCATTGCTGACAATGCGGAGCAGCCAACTCTTAAACGAACCGCCCCGATAAGTGTGGAGCTTTTTATAGGCTGAGATGAACGCTTCCTGAACTGCATCTTCAGCAGCATCAGGTTCGCCAATAATCCGGTACGCCTGGTTATAGACCAGATTCTGATATTCGAGAACAATCTGATTAAAAGAATCTAGATCACCTTTCAGTGAGTTCTTAATTTGATCCTTAAGGTCCATAGTACAAATTTTTCCGATTTTCACTCAGGAACTTTTAGATATCACAACCCGGGCTTCAACTTGTCATCGTCAAGAAACATGAAGTTCAGTTTTTAAGCTGTTCCAGAAGCTTCTGATAATCTTCAATATTTGATGGTGAAAAGGATATGATTTCCTGGATTACCTGGACAGCATCTTGTTTTCTCCCCGCTTCAAGCAGCATATCACCCAGGCTGTCCAATTCAGCAATTGCCTGATCCATCAGACCTGTATTTTTATAAAGGGAAACTAATTGTCTGACTATATAATCTTCATCAGGCTTCTCTTCTTTTAGCTGCACCAGGTATTCTTTAATGGAGTCCGATTGGCTTTCCGGATCAAATTGTTTGATAAAACGGTCAATTTCTTTATCCGCGTCAGGCTTATTACCCAGTCGGTAATTCAAATCAACGATCGTGATACTGGTCTTTTGATTTCGGGGTAATAACTCACTAATCTCCACATAGGTCTGCAAGGCAGATTCCCAATCTAAACGCTGGATATCAATGTCCGCCAGGCGTTGATGAAGTTTGATTCTCCAACTGGTATCACCAGGGAGAGTTTTCGCCAATACCAGGGCTTTGGAATACGCTGATCTAGCGCTATCAAGTTCTGCCAGGGGATAAAACACATCCGCGATATTGATATATTCTTTGATTGCTTCTTCTTTCTTTCCGTACTCTTCCAGCAAATCAATGTAACGCTGGCGAATTTCGATATTCATCGGCTGCAACTCAATCACCTTTTCAAGCATCGATAATGCTCGTTCGGTTTTACCCTGGACAGTATACACATCCGCCACAGCCAGGTATTTAGTGACTGCACCCGAAATTTTATTCTGTTCCATTAATATATCCCCTATCGTGACATGGAGAGGGAGGAAAGACGGCGAGTTTCGAAGAGCAAAAAATGCCCTTTCCATGGCCGCACCATAATGTCCATCCTCTGCCATATCCAGGATATTTTTATGGACATGGATAATTTGAGATCGGCGATCATCCAATAACCCATCCATTTTCGGGAGCAGGATTCCACCTTCCCCGGTGCCTTTCCCCCTCATATCGGTCAGTATATCTCTCCAATCAGATCTGAGCAGCATACCCTCGATATGCTTACTCATTTCTATATATGATTCATCTCCTTCCTGCGACTCCAGATCATCCATCATCACTTCATAGAGCTGAATCAGGTCCTCTACATCTTCTTTCTCAACCAGGGATATATCAGCAATTCTTAATGCTTCAAGGTATTCCTTGCTCGCTTCCATCCAACTCTCGATACTGCTATAGTAACTTGCCAATAACAACCTGGACCCCAAGGCGAACTCTGAATGTGCTACCGATTTAAGGAGAGAGCGGGAAGCACTTTCCATGCGGCCCAATTTAATATACAAATAACCTAAGAGGAAATATGCCGCAGGATTGCTATACCCATCATCAATGGCTGATTTAATGTTATCCGAGGCTTCTTTTTCATTACCGGTTGAATAGTGTTCAATCGCCTGGCTGACATGAAGTTTCAGATAACTGTCATCCGTGAGGTCCGTTTCTCCATCGATATTCCAGCTTAATGCCGAGTCTAAATCCCGTTCCCGGTCTGGTTTCTCCCCTTTTTCAAAATTTGCTTCCTCGAAAAGTGTTCCAGCCAGAACAATCAATGCTCGATCAACCGCTTCTGCAATAGGATTATCAAACTCTTTCTTTTCTACAGGCTTTGGTGGTTCAAGCCGAGCGACATCCTTAGCCAGATCTTCTTCCGGTTCTTTAATAACCGGTTCTGGCAAGGGAAGCTGCCTGCCCTGATGAAGGATATCCTTTGCACGAAGAGCGATGATATTCTCAGGTGAAAATTGCAGCGCCCGCTCAATCGCTTCTGCTGCTTTATTGGTATTTCCTGTAAATTGCAGCAAGCTGGCTGAATTGATATATTCACTTATTGCTAATTTGTTCTTTCCCAGACGTTGGTAAACCATCGCCAAGCGAGCATGAGCTTTAATATTTTGAATATCTAGCTCTACTACTCTTTTCCAATTTTCGATGGCTTTTTGGATGTCCTCATTCTTCAGATGGGATTCAGCAGCATAAAGAGCAGCTTTTACAGCCTCAGCGGGTCGGCCAATCTCCTTGTAAATCAGAAACATTTTTTCATAAGGGGCTGGATCGTCCGCGTTTATCTCAACAGCTTTAGAATAGGATTCAAGGGATGCTGCATAATCATGCATTTCGAAATATGCCAGACCTAAATTCGATATTGCTTTAAAATTTTCAGGGTCAATTTCGAGAGCTTGCTGGTAATAAGAAGCGGCATCTCCCCAATTTTGGTCCCATGCGGCCGAGTTGCCTTTCGACAGTAAATTTTTCAGCTCTTGATTTTGTTCAGTCATATAATACTCTCTTCATCAATTTGCATTCATCCAGTTCCGGTTAGTGTACCCCAATTCTCACCATATTTTGACTCAGTTGTCAGCGGAATGTCAAGTGAATATACATTCTCCATGGAGGATTGTACAAGTTCAATAGTCTGATCTACTTCCCCTTCAGGGGCTTCAAGGACCAATTCATCATGAACCTGAAGCAGCATTCTTGCAGATAGCCCGGATTTTTTCAATTCCTCTGCCACTGCAATCATTGCCAGCTTCATTATATCTGCTGCTGTGCCCTGGATGGGAGCATTTATTGCTTCACGTTCTTCACGGCGGCGCAGATTGTAGTTTGAAGCGGAAGTCAGGCGCGGGAAATACCTCTTTCGTCCCAACAGGGTTTCCACATAACCTTTTTCTTTGGCTTGTTTCTTAATTTTATCCAGATAATCCCTGATTCCGGGGAACCGGGTAAAATATGTCTCCACAAAGGTTTCAGCTTCAGCCAGGGTCAAATCTGTTGATTGGGTTAATCCATAAGCGCTCATTCCATAGATTAATCCAAAATTTGTCGCCTTGGCGTCTCTCCTCTGATGCTTGGTCACTTCGTTCAGAGAAATGTCATTAATTGCAGCAGCTGTAGCAGAATGGATATCTTGTCCCTCTCGAAACGCCTTCAACATCGCTTGGTCACCCGCCATATGTGCGGCTACCCTTAATTCTATTTGGGAGTAGTCAACCGCTATTAATGACCATCCCGGCGTTGCCACAAAGGCTTTTCTAACCTGGCGGCCAAGTTCAGTCCTGATAGGAATATTTTGTAAATTCGGGTTGGAAGAGGCAATCCTGCCTGTGACTGATCCCGTTTGATTGTAAGAGGTGTGCACCCGCTTGGTATCCGGATTAACTTGATCTTGCAAAGCATCCACATAGGTCGATTTCAGTTTCGCGTACTCCCTGTAC
>CBDVDO010000056.1:0-8172 GCA_965372765.1 uncultured Anaerolineales bacterium | reverse complement strand
TGCGACAACCTTCTGGCCCTCGGCAGTTAAACGATCCCAAATATTTAACGTTTCCGGGATGGGACCCCGGGCTATGCGCTTTGGAAGGTAGGCACAAAACACGGCTTCAATTTTGCTGTTCAGTCTGGTTTTAAACTCGGAGAATCCATTCCACAGCTCTATGCCGGTGTACCCGGAGATATCCCAATTTTCCCAGGAGTAATCATTTTGGTTGAACAGAGGAGCTGCCGGATCTACAGGGTGGGCCAGGAAAGATAATCCACCAGCTTTTTGAACTTTGTTTATCAATTGCTGGGGATTTTTTGCTTCGCCGGCAAGTTCTTGATCAACGCCAAAAACCAGAAGGTGGTTTTTCTGCGGAACTCTTTCCTGGTCGTGGATTTCCTCTCCCACCAGCAGAAGAACCTTTTGGTCACCTTTGGCATAATAACCTTCGTGTTCCAGAACTAGCAGGTTGTGATCGGTAACGATTACCGCATCCAGCCCTGCTTCCAGGGCAGCATCAGCGATGTCTTGATGGCTTCCAGAACCATCTGAATGACGGGTATGCATGTGTAAATTGACTGCAATTTCAGGCATTTTTCCCTTTTAATTGATTGTAGCTATTTTGGATGATAGTGAACTTTTTTCTATGTAGTTTATGCCCCGCAGGAGGAGCTTCTTGACGTTTTCCCTGTAAAGAAGGTATAATCGCCCTGCTTGTAATCAGAATAGAAACAAGGTTAAGTATAATGATCGGCAGAATTGGAAGATTGAATAAATTTTCCGGCTGATCTGGGAGGTTTTTGTGTCAGTATATCTGAACATCGGATTAATCATCACATCCATTGCCCTGGTTGCCAGTGTGATTCTCCAGAGCAAAGGAGCGGGTCTGGGCGGTTTAACCGGAGGGGATACCGGAGGCGTTTTCTCTGCCCGACGGGGTATTGAGAAGACTTTATTTCGGATCACTATCGGACTCAGTTTTTTGTTTTTTGGATTGGCAATTGCAACAGTAATTGTAACAGGTTAATATACTGCCTGGCTGGATTCAGGAACAACCCAGATGACAAAGGATCGCCGGAAAATATGGATTACCATATTTTCCGGTTACATTTGTAGGCAGGGGGAATAAGATAATCAAATAACGCAGGACAAATCCATGAACCTAATAAAAAAACTGCGCTGGCAAATATTGATCATAGTTTTAGCCTTGGTAGTGATTGCGGTTGTGCTGTGGGGACAGCAAGCTGAACCAGTTCTGGTTGAGGCCCCGGAACCTACCGGGGGAGGTGTATTCAAAGAAGGGATCGTAGGATCTTTGATGCGCCTGAATCCGCTTCTGGCAGAATTTAACCCTCCAGATCAGGATCCTGCCAGTTTATTATTCAGCGGTTTAATTCAATTCGACAGTACCGGCCTTCCGCAACCAGATTTATCTAATTCCTGGGGAATCTCCAGGAATGGAGATGTATATAATTTTTCACTGCGTACAGATGCGTTCTGGCACGATGGTGAGCCGGTCACAAGCGCCGATGTGGTATTTACGGTCAATTTGCTGCAGGATCCCGATTTTCCAGTCCCGGAAGACCTGGCAAACTTCTGGCAAGAGATCGAAGTACAAGAACTGGATGAACGGACAATCCAATTCAGGCTTCCGGAAGCATTTGCGCCTTTTTTGAGTTACCTGGATTTTGGCATTTTACCTGCCCATCACCTGAATGGTCTCACCACTCAGGAAATTGTTGATGCCCCATTTAACCTCCAGCCGATTGGATCTGGCCCCTTTAAATTTGAGAGGTTGATCCTGACAGATAATCAAATATCGGGAGTCGTCCTAGAGAAAAACACAAACTATTACGGCGAGCAGGTGTTTTTTGATCAGGTCGAATTTAACTACTTTAGTGATTACACAGCTGTCTGGGAGGCATATACTGCTGGAGAGATTCAAGGAATTGGAGAAATCACAGCGGAGATTCTGGAGGGAGCGCTCGAGGATCAGAGTCTGAATTTATACACAAGCCGGCTGCCGCAAATGACCCTGGTTTTATTAAACCTGGACAATCCGGAAGTTCCATTTTTCCAGAATGTTGAAATGAGAAAGGCTTTAATGCAAGGGGTAAACCGGCAGTATCTGGTTGATCATATTAATCAGGGGCAAGCTATTATCGCCGATGGACCTATATTCCCAAAAACATGGGCATATTTGGAGGGCCTCTCCCGATATGACTATAACCCGGAAGAAGCTATTGAGAAGATCCGTGATCTGGGATATTCATTTCCCGGGGAAGGTGGTACCACGAGAACCAATGAAGATGGAGACCGTTTGTCTCTCACTCTGGTTTTTCCTGATGATGGCCACCATACTCTGATTGCCCAGGCAATCCAGGAGAATTGGGCAGCTTTGGGGTTTAACATCATCCTGGAGGCACTGCCCTACGAAGAATTGATTAATGACCGACTCGAGAATCGGGATTATGAAGCTGCCCTGGTTGATCTAAACCTGACCAGTATGACGGATCCGGATCCATATCCTTTCTGGCACCAAACCCAAACCACAGGGGGTCAAAACTATTCGATGTGGAATGACCGCCAGGCAAGCGAGTACTTGGAACAAGCCCGAATTATCCTTGATATAGTGGAAAGGGGACGTTTGTACAGGAATTTTCAGGTCAGATTTTTTGATCAGCTTCCAGCGCTTCCCCTTTATTATCCGGTTTATACCTATGGGGTTTCGTCATATGTAAAAGGAGTCCGGATTGGACCTATATTTGAACCCTCTAATCGATTAGAGACCATTACAGGCTGGTATTTCTTTGTAGAAGTGCCGGGAGGGCTAGATCCAACCGAAGAGGATACAGCTGGAGAATAAACACTGCAGCTGATTATATGCAGAACGCAATTATTTAATGGGGAGAATTAGTGAATAAAGATCAGGAACAACCAGGAAGTCTTTCCAATCAAATTGATTATCACTGGCACACTCTCAGCGGGAAAGATGTCACCGGACATCTGACTGTAACCCGGGATCAAGGGCTTTCCGAGGGGGAAGCAGAAAGACGCCAGGAAACCTACGGCAAAAACGAGTTGCAGGAAGCTCCACCTATCAGCATCTGGTCTATGATTTATGACCAATTTGCCAATTTTGTGGTCATCTTATTGATTGTAGCTTCAGGTATTTCTGCAGCCCTGGGTGAGTGGATCGAGGCCGCAGCAATCATGACCATTGTGCTGCTGAATGCGGTGCTTGGTGTTGTGCAGGAACGGCGGGCAGAAGAAGCCCTGGCTGCTTTAAAGAAAATGGCCTCTCCCGATGCCAATGTGCTGCGTGAGGGGCACCGTAAAACGATTCCTTCCCGGGAAGTTGTGCCGGGTGATATTGTCTTCCTTGAAGCCGGGAATTTTGTCCCAGCAGATGTCAGGCTCCTGGAAACAGTCAATTTACGCATAGATGAAGCCGCGCTGACCGGCGAATCATTTGCGGTCACAAAAGATGCTGAACTGGAACTTGAAGAAGATTCAGCTCTTGGTGATCGGAAAACCATGGCTTTTACTGGCACACTGGTCACCTATGGACGAGGCGTAGGAGTGGTGGTAAATACCGGGATGGCAAGTGAACTTGGGCAAATCGCTCAAATGCTTCAGACCGTGGAAGATGAGGATACCCCGCTTCAAAAACGGCTGGACAGTTTTGGGCAAACCCTGGGCTGGGTTACTCTGGTGATCTGTGGGGTTATTTTTGTAGAAGGCATGATCACTGGATCAGAACCTCTGGAAATGTTTATTATTGCTGTGAGTCTGGCAATTGCTGCAGTACCTGAAGGATTACCCGCGGTTGTGACCATAACCCTGGCTTTAGGAATGCAGGAAATGGTCTCCCGAAATGCCCTGATCAGAAAATTATCCTCTGTGGAAACCCTGGGCTCAACGACAATTATCTGTTCCGATAAGACAGGTACATTAACTCAGAACGAAATGACAGTGACCAATATTGCTGTAGATGGGGAATTTCTAGACATCACCGGCACAGGATATTCACTGGAAGGGAAATTCTTTAGAGATTCAAAAGAAGTTAATCTGGCGAAAGAATACCCCGGCATCTTAACAGCTTTATGGATTGGTGCATTAAATAATGATGCCATCCTGGAGACTGATTATGATGATGAGGGAAAAAAAACGATCCGGATGGTGGGAGATCCAACCGAAGGCGCCTTGTTAGTTGCCGCAGCAAAAGGAGGCGCGCTTCCTGCGCCATTGGCACAAGCATATCCACGTATTAAGGAAATTCCATTTGATTCCGAACGAAAAAGGATGCTTACTGTTCATGCTATAAAAGATCCTGATGCTAAGGATGTATCTCCATTTTATGATCAGAAACAACAAGCCTGGTATGTGATCGCCCAGAAGGGAGCTCCGGATGTTGTGCTGGAAAATTGCACCTATTACCAGAACCGGGATGATCAGGCAGTACCTCTGGATGATGAACAGCGCAGCCGGATACTGGCGGCCAATGACCGCATGACAGATAAGGCTCTGCGGGTCCTGGGTGTGGCTTACCGGGTTATGAAAGACCTGCAGTACCACCAAAATGGGGAATTGGATGAGAATATCGAGAAGGAATTGATCTTTGTTGGTTTATTGGGCATGATTGATCCTGCTCGACCAGAAGTTATGCCTGCTTTGGAGATCGCTCGGGGGGCAGGGATCAGGACAGCTATGATCACCGGGGATTACCCAAATACCGCCAGAGCGATTGCCCGCGAGATCGGACTGCTTCAGGAAGGACACCAGGTAATTACCGGCAGAGAACTGGATGAGTTAACTGCAGAGCAACTGCGGGAAACCGTAAAGTCCACAGATGTATTCGCCCGCGTGTCCCCAGAGCATAAAGTACGCATTGTTGAAGCCTTCAGGGCAAATAACCAGGTGGTTGCCATGACCGGGGATGGCGTGAATGACGCGCCTTCCATTAAGAAAGCGGATATTGGGATCGCGATGGGCATTACCGGAACTGATGTTGCCAAAGAGACTGCAGACATGGTGTTGACAGATGATAATTATGCCAGCATTGTGTCGGCAGTGGAACAGGGCAGAGTAATTTACGCCAACATCCGTAAATTTGTCTATTTCCTTCTTTCCTGCAATACCGCAGAAATTGCGATTATTTTTCTTGCGACCATGATAGGCTGGAAATCCCCCTTAAGCGCGATTCAATTACTGTGGTTGAACCTGGTCACAGATGGCGCCCCGGCCCTGGCTCTCGGTCTTGAAAAAGGAGATCCGGATTTGATGGAGCAGCCTCCCAGAGATCCGGATGAGCCTATTCTGAATCGCTTTATGCTGATCGGAATCAGCATCCAAACGGTAGCCATCACAGCAGTGACTTTAGGCGCCTTTTGGGTTGGTCGTACCTACTATCCAGAGATGGCAGCCACCATGGCATTTGTAACCCTCTCTTTCTCTGAACTGGCCCGAGCTTTTACTGCCAGATCAGAAAGAGTGCCGATTCTTCAGATCGGACTATTTACTAATAAAGTCATGAACTGGGCTATCCTGTCATCCCTGGTATTGTTGCTGGGTGTTGTTTATTTACCCTTCTTGCAGGGAATATTTGACACGGCTCCTTTGGGGTGGGCGCAATGGCGGGTGATCCTGCCGCTGCTGCTGGGACCTTCTATCGCAGCTGAGATGACCAAGGTTATCTTTTCTAAATATAAAATAAATCCAAATAGCGTTTAGCTCAGCAGTGTTGAAATCTCAAGTCCACCATCCCAGATGGTGGACTTTTTTTATCGGCAGTGACCGCAGGAAAATACTTGTTTGAATAACTGAATTTTCCTCAAATTGGAGGTCGCTCTGAATGATTAGAATTCTATTAGAAACACTGCAAATCTGTGTAAACTGGGTACAATAGGGTCATTACAAAATGACATAATGGCAATAAGGATGGAATAGATGAGCAAACGACAACTGATCGAAGAACGGCGGAAGAAAAATCAGCGTCAAAGGACACTCATGTTGACTCTGTTGATCGGGGGATTAGTGATTGTAGCGGCAGCGATTACGATGGCGTTTATTAGCAGCAATCGGGTTGTTCTCTCCCAGAAAGATATTATTCAGCCAGATACAAATTTGGCGATTCAGGTAGATAGAAATACACTTGGAGATCCCAACGCGCCGGTGGTGATTGAGGACTATTCCGATTTTGGCTGCTCTCACTGCGCGGATTTTGCTTTGGGCACCAAGAAGCTTATTGAACAAGAATATATTGAGAGCGGTCAGGTATACCTGGTCTTTCATAGTGTAGGTGGGCTGCTGGGATCACCCGCTACGCTGCAGGCAGCAGAAGGAGCTTATTGCGCTGCGGATCAAAATGCCTTCTGGTCTTTTCATGACTTGGTCTTTGCCAACCAGGTGCCTTTATTCCAAAATCGGAATGCAGATATTTCCAGGACACTGGTACAGTTTGCTGAGATATTAGAACTGGATCCGGATCAATTTGAGACCTGTCTCACTGAAAGAAAGTATAAAGAGCTGGCAATGCAAGACGAGGTCGAAGCCGCCCAAAAAGGTATCGATGGAACGCCTACCTTTATTGTTAATGGTGTGATGCTGCGAGGGAACCAGCCGTTTGAAAATTTCCAGCAAGTGATTGAAGAGGAGCTGGTTAAAGCAGGGGAGTAAGGTTTAACCTGTCAGTCTAAGAAAGAAGAAATAAACCTGCCCGATATTTGGGCAGGTTTTTGTATCTACTCACCTTAACTTGTAGCGGTAATACCCCCATACTCCCAAGAAGACAGTGAAGATTGCAAATAACGCCCATGCCAGCGGCGGGCCTCCGGCTGCAATGCCCAGCGCAATTCCTATTACCGCGCCTGCAGCCCAGAGAATTTTTAAATTAAGCATGGCTAAAAAGACTTCCTTGCTGGCGTTCCTGCCCAGGAGGGATTCGCCGCCAATGCCGAGCAGGGCTGCTCCCACAAGGCGAGATGTGATCGGATCAACAACTTTCCAGCCCAGGAGTGGCAATAAAATTTCAGGGAAAAAGAGCAGGGGGATAGCAAATAACATATCGACTGCAAAATGAATTACAAACCAGACACGAAGACTGCCGGGTACTTGTTTTTCAGCTGATTTCATGTGTATTTCCTGTTTGGCTCAATGAAGTCAGTGTCTATTTGGTAACCCTGTCAAGGTGTAATGTGGTCTTCTGGTCTTTGTCCAGGATCATCCAGTCCGCTTTCAGTGAATGGCATCAATACCTTTACCCGCAGGTCATGATCTACAGTGCACTGACAGGAGAGTCTGAATTTGCCCAGGTTTTTCTGGCTTTCCAGTTTGGTTTTTTCAGCTTCAGTCATCTCTTCCGGTTCTCCGTGGAGGAATTCCACCCGGCAGGTTGTGCAGCGGGCGTATCCGCCGCAGCGATGCAGCGGCTCTCCGCCTAGATCTTCCAGCGCATTTACCAGTTTAGTTCCTGCCGGGACTTCAAATTCACCAATACCTTCAATTGTTAATTTAGGCATTTTGTTCTCCTTTTAACCTTTAGGATGGATATTATTCAATTAATCTGCGTTCAGAGGACGCCGGGTTATAGTCTCCCGCAAATAGATCTGGCGTTTCCTGTATTCTTCCAGCAGATCTTCAAAACATCCTTTCGTCTGCCCGATATATTCGGGTGGGCAGATGCCCTTATGAGGAATCATTCCCCGCAGCAGCTGGCGGGCGATAATTGTGCAGGTATAGCCAGTGGTTCGAGCCATTGAGGTAACCCCGGTCTGAGGATGAAAGCGGTCAAGTAAATCATATTGGTACTTGACCATCTCCTTCCCTTGCTGTCCTTCCAGGATAACCTGCATCACTGTCAATTCTTTTTCTCCTTCCGGCATAATCCATTGATCAAAAAGTAGTCGGGAGGTTAACGAGATTGGTTTCACCTGCTGACCATCAACCTCGATTGGATCCGAACTGAAAAAGCCGCTCTCTCTGAAGATTCGCATTAAATTGGCATGGCCGGGATAACGCAAGGTTTTCTCCCGCATCGAGGGGATGGAGAGAGTATGACCGAGTGTGCGCAGCCCGTCGGTGTTGAAAGCTTCCAGGGTGCCTGCTCCTGGAAAATCAATCAGCTCAACCCCAGAGAGAGCCGGGTAGATGATTTCTTCCCCGTTCTCGATAAAGCGGGCAGGGCGG
>CBDVDO010000055.1:0-8180 GCA_965372765.1 uncultured Anaerolineales bacterium | reverse complement strand
TCAGAAATCACCGTGCGCAGGGCCAGGGCGTCAATCAACCAGATCCTGCTGGCCAAAATTGCCCCTACATTTACCGGGTTTTCCAGTTGATCAAAAACCGGGACCTCGTTAAATGACTCGCCTCCCTCAAAAACGTTGATAATCATTTCGCGCCCAGAAGGAGAATTCTTGAAGACTTTCACCCGCCCGGATTCAACAATGCACAGACCCTGGCAAGGCTGCCCTTCCCGGATTATGCTTTCTTCCGCGTCGTAGGAAATCAGGTGCGTGTTTTGAGCCAGGTAGTCCAGAATCTCATCGTCCAGACCGGACAGATATCGATTTTTCTGTAAAGCTTCCATTCGTTTTTCACGGGGAGATGGCAATCTTTTCATCTATTCACGTCCTGGGTCTACGATTCTATTTCTGGCAGTGTACTTAGAATTGTACTTGAAACCCATGTCAGGCAAAAATATATTCCTTGAGATATTTATAAATGTTATGTTAAAACTGCCCATAAATAGGTTTTTTTGCGGTATAGTTAACCTCATGCTTGAAACTAACCCTTAAGTTTTACGTTTAACACTAATAGAAATAAATACCCATATAAAAACAAATAAGGAGATGCAAATGACTGAAGAAATTATCAACGCCCCCCATTCTGATGAAGAGGTCAGCTCTGACGACAAATTATGGGCTATGCTGAGTTGGATTCCCTGGGTTGGGTTTATCCTGGCAATTATAGCGCTGCTAGTAGAACCCCAGAAAGACCGGGCTTTTGTCCGATTTCATGCTGTGCAAGCAATCGGCGCCAGCGTTATTATCGGAATTGTCAGCCTGATTCTCGGTTTTACAGTAATATTGGCTTGCATTACCCCCTTCCTCGGCTTGGTTACAATTTATCCTGCACTCAAAGCCTACCAGGGTGAATGGCTGGAGCTTCCTTGGTTAACTGGATTCTGCAAAGGGCAGGGCTGGATCTAATAATATACAAAAATGGAAACCCTTTTATTGAATCAAAAACCCTTCTCTTCGAGAAGGGTTTTTTTACTATTCGACGGTGTATTTCTGGTCACCAAACCGGATCTGATCTCCATCCTCAAGTTGTTGAGGTTTGCTGGGCGGAACCTGGGAATTATTAATAAATGTTCCATTTTTGCTTCTGAGATCAATCAGGGTGAGGGCATTAGCCTCTAAACGGATCAGGGCATGAGTTCTGGAACACTTACTGCTCTCCAGCAGGATATCAGATTCATTACTCCGGCCTGCAATCATAATTTCCTGTTTGATATCTACAATATTCCCATCTTCATGAACCAGTCGCCAATCAGTTTTTTTCCTCTGTTTACGTTTTTTATCCATGCCCGCATGTTCTGTCACAGAGCCGGTGAACGCTAATCCAATTCCTCTAACGATAATTTCTTCCGGATGATCCGGGAAAATAACCTTATCTTTTCCAAAGCGTGATTTAATTCCATCCAGGATACCAGGCTGTAATGCTCCCCCACCCAGGAGGATGATCCGTCCAACGTCTTTTTCATTGATCTGCATTTTATCCAATGCCCGGGAAACAACATCCTGAAAGGCTTGATCCAGCGGACGAGTCAACTGTCTGAATTCATCCAGGTTGATACTGATGTTTTTCCTGAAGACCTGTTTGCTTTTCGTAACCAGGGTAACGGTTTGCTGCTCAGAAAAAGCTTCCCCCGTTTCTTCCCTGCCTAAAATCTTCCTGCTGAGAGATTCTTTCAAGAGCTGTCCCCAGATCCGCAGTGCCATAAAAGCGGACGTATCTGCAGCCAGCTCTTTGGCTGGAATCTGGAGTTCATCTGAAAGGTACTTGGCTAGCAGTGCATCATACAATCCACCCCCAAAAGGTTCTTCGTAACGATTGATATTGTCTAGAATGCCTGTTTCGGAATTAAACTTTCGTGCGTAAACCGTAGTGTTGCTAGCTCCCACATCCAAGATTAAATTCACTTCCTGCGAGTGAAATAGATCTAGTAAATCTTGATCTCGAAGACCCAGAATTACTCCTTCCGATTCTGGAATAAAGTGTACTTGATCACTTATTTCCGCAGGGAAACATTCCAGAATCACGTGGTAAAAATCATCGAAGATTTTACCCTCATTTTCCGAGACCCACCGGTCAGGATAGGCTATTGAAAAATGAATGTTATCATCAAACGGTTCAGCATTATATTTTTCTTCCCGGATTTGGTCGATGAGGGCTTTTAGCAACAGGCGCGTGAAAAGAAGGGCCTCGAAATGACTATACCGCAGCTGGTGAGGAGAGGGATTATCTAATAGATGGGATCCGATAGATGGTTTAAAGAACTCCCGCACTCGATTTCGGATCAGACTGTCCTCTAGAACATTTAAGGCTGTTTCTCCCATGGACTCAATATCTGTGCCTTCTTTTGTCAATGTCAGAACAGCAGGCAATTTTCGGTCTGTGAAATTGGACAGTGGAGACGATAGCGGACTTGTGACATGCTGAGCCCGCTCCCCATCATAATGGTACTCCATACGGTACAGGCGCCAATTTACCGTTCCGCAGTCCAAAGCATACAGTGTAATTTTATTCTCTTGAGCCATTAGGTTTTAGTTTCTGCTCCAATACATCCACATCTATCTACCCTTGAATTATATACAAGATTTTTCTTTTTCTTCAACAAATCATTCAAGAAAGGATAAACTTTAGAAACCTCCTCTCCAGTATAATAGTAATCAAACAAGGACAATATACAATATCGAATTAAAGTATATCTTAAAACTACTAATGGAAACTCAAGTTCTCGATCCCCAAAGGCAAAAACAAGCCAAAGAGTATGCAAAATTTCGGCGTCGATTCATGCTGCTTGATCTGGTACTGGGAACTGTTTTGCTGCTGGTTTGGCTCTTTCTGGGCTGGTCCGTCCTCCTGCGGGATTGGATCTTCTGTTGGACTCAAAATCAATGGGTTGCCGTAATAACTTTTGGGGCTGTATTTGGTGCAGTATTTTCTATCCTGGATCTCCCACTGACATTTTATTCAGGCTATATTCTGCCCCACCGCTATGGACAATCCAACCAGACTTTGTGGGGGTGGTGGGGTGATTTGATCAAGAGCACCCTGCTGTCTGCAGTCATTGGCGGCTTTCTGCTGGAAATCGTATACCTGGTATTGCGTACTGCCCCGGATTTCTGGTGGCTCTTAACTGCGGGTTTTCTACTGCTGTTTAATGTACTGCTCGCGAACCTGGCTCCTGTAGTATTGTTTCCAATCTTTTATAAATTCTCGCCACTCAATGAAGAGCATGCGGACCTTCAAGAGCGTTTAGTTAGATTGGCAAAAAGAGCCGGCACAAACGTGGAGGGAGTGTACAAATTTGATATGAGCCGCCGGACCAAATCCGCTAATGCCGGGCTAACCGGGTTGGGAAATACCCGCCGAATCATCCTCGGAGATACTTTGTTGGAAGAATTTTCCCCGGATGAAATTGAAACTGTCCTGGCTCATGAATTGGGACATCAAAAGAATCATGATATACCGTTGGGAATGGCTGTCCAAACCATCATGACCCTGGGTGGTTTATACCTGACTTCCCTGGGATTATCCTGGGGAATCTCCCAATTTGGATTTGGGTCCATCTCTGACATCGCCGCGCTGCCTTTATTTGCCCTATTCATGGGCGCTTATGGGCTGCTCGTTATGCCCCTTAGTAACGGATTCAGCCGCTGGCGTGAATGGCTGGCAGATGATTTTGCGCTTCATCTGACGGGAAAGGGTGAAGCTTATGTTTCCGCTCTGACTCGCCTCAGCAATCAAAATTTAGCTGAAGTAAACCCTGATCCCTGGGTAGAGTTTCTGCTTTCTTCCCACCCAGCTCTTGAAAAAAGGATCCGGAACGCGAATTTATATCAATCATCAACTCAGTGATTTTTTCTGTCCCGGGAGTTATCGATGTTCATTCATCAGTTGAATTGCGGAACTCTCAAAGCCCCCTTTGTCCATCTGGACTCTACCGTCTATTGCTTGCTGGTTGAGACCAGGGTCGGCTTGGTATTGATAGATACCGGATTTGGATCCCAGGATTATTCTGCCCCCTCCCCGAAGATGCGCTTTTTCCTGCATTATATGGGCGTGCCCCGCAATCTAGATGAGACGGCGTTATTTCAGGTAAAAGCCCTGGGGTATGACCCGAAAGAGGTCAGGAATATAATCCAAACCCATCTGCACATTGATCATGCCGGCGGATTGGGAGATTTTCCCTGGGCAGACATTCATGTCTTTAAGCCAGAGTATCTGGGGGCCAATAAACCCAAAGGGTTGATGGAATTTGCCTACGTTCAATCGCATTGGGAGCATGATCCAAAGTGGGTTTTTCATGAGAAACCCCTAGTTGATTGGTTTGGATTTGAGTCCATCTCGGTCCTCAAGACACCTGAAGCGGATTTCCTGCTCATTCCCCTTCCGGGACACACTCGCGGTCACTGCGGCGTGGCTATCGGCAAACCAGGGAAATGGCTGCTCCACTGCGGGGACGCAGCCTCACCTTTCCATCGGGATACCGATCTCCATAACCGGGGAGAATCAGCCCACCAAATGAATTTTATCTCCGCCGGCTTTACTCACCGTCTAATAGGGAGCCATGTCCCCCGGCTTCGCAGTTTGCTCAGGGATCACGGCGATGAAGTGGGGGCAATCAGCTCTCATGACATACTCAGTTACCAAGAGTTTAATTCCTTGCCAGCCCGGGATGCCTGATTTTTGATTAATAACAATTGCAGGAAATTAGGAGATTAATATGGTATTGGAAGCCGGACAAAGGGGACCAGATTTTACCCTTCCGGATGAAAATGGACAAACTCGCCGATTGTCAGACTATCAAGGCAATTATGTTCTGTTGTATTTTTATCCCAGGGATGACACTCCTGGCTGCACAACAGAAGCCTGCAATTTTCGAGATGATTATAGCCTCTACGAAAACGCGAATGTGACCATTCTGGGTGTCAGCCCTGATTCCGGGGAATCACATGCCAAATTTAAAAACAAATACAACCTTCCTTTTACTTTATTGGCTGATGAGGATCATCGGGTCTGTGAGCTGTATGGTACCTGGGGTCCAAAGAAAATCTTCGGGAAAGAATATGATGGCGTTCACAGGACCACATTTCTAATCAATCCTGAAGGCAGAATTCAAGAAGTGTATAAAAAAGTATCCCCTGCTAAACACAGCGCCGAAGTATTGGCGGCTATAGAAAGCAGGTAAATAACAAAAAACCGGTGCACCTGAAGCTTGGCTCAAGGTGCACCGATCTATGTTTGTTTTATCCTGCGGTGCCCAGAATATGTGCGCCGCATTGTTAATTATCCTACAGCGATAGGTTCTTCCTCTTCGTCGGGCAGGAAAGATTTGGCAAACTGAGCTGGATCCCCTTTCTCCAGGATGATTTCACCTTCCTCTTCATTATCTGGCATGGCGGCATCTACCAACACTATGTCGCCTGCGACAAACTTGCCGGAAAGTACTGCGTCCGAGAGTGGATTTTCTATCTTTTCCTGGATCACGCGGCGCAGCGGGCGGGCTCCCATCTCCGGGTTGTATCCCAGAGTTACCAGCAGGTCCACACCTTCCTGGGTGATTTCCAGCTGCAAGCTCTTCTCCACCAGCCTTTCTCTCAATTTATTCAATTCAAGGTTAACGATATCCCGAATATTATCCCTGCTCAGGGCATGGAATACAACCACTGAGTCGACCCGGTTAATAAACTCCGGGCGGAAGGTATTCTTCAGGGATTTGAGCAGTTTCCTGCGCATGTCATCATAATCCCGCTTGCGGGTTTTTTCTTCGTCCTGGGTCAGTTCAAATCCTATGGAGGCATTGTTCTGAATCAGTTCAGCGCCGATGTTAGAGGTCATGATCACCATTGCATTTCTGAAGTCAATTTTTCGACCCCTGGCATCGGTGATATGGCCTTCTTCCATAATCTGAAGCAGCATGTTGTGAGCTTCCTGGTGGGCTTTTTCAATCTCATCAAACACTACAATCGAGTACGGCCTTCTGCGGATGGCTTCTGTCAGCTGTCCTGCATCATCATAACCAATATATCCAGGAGGAGCGCCAACCAGCCGGCTGACGCTGTGTCTTTCCATGAATTCCGACATATCTAGATGGATTAATGCATCCTCGCTGCCAAAGATAAATTTAGCCAATGCTTTGGTGAGTTCTGTTTTTCCCACACCTGTTGGCCCCAGGAAAATAAAGGATCCTACCGGCCGTTTGGGATCTTTTAATCCCGCCCGGGAACGGCGTACCGCTTTGGCGATCTTCTCGATGGCTTCTTCTTGACCAATAATATGTTGATGAAGTTCCTCTTCCATATGAAGCAATCGATCCGATTCCTCCTCGGCAAGTTCCATCACCGGGATGCCGGTCCACATCGATACAATTTCAGCAATATCCTCGACTGTTACCGAGGGGCTGGTGTCGCGGTCCCAGGCGGTTTTAAGCTCCTCAAGCTCTACTTCCAGTGCATTCTCCTGACTCTCCAGCGCTTCTATCTGCCCTTGATCCTTTTCTACCCCTTTCAGCTCCTTGCGGACCTTTCGGAGTTTATGAACAATTTCTTTAGCCTCTTCACCGATAGGGTTTTTATACATCCGCACCCGGGAGGAGGCTTCGTCAACCAAATCAATGGCTTTGTCAGGCAGGAATCGATCTGACACATACCTGGCAGACAGATCAGTCGCCGCTTCAAGCGCTTCATCAGAAATTTTTAATTGGTGATGTTCTTCGTAGGCGGGGCGGATCCCCTGCAGAATTTCAATCGTTTCTTCCTGGCTAGGTTCTTCTACGGTTATTGGTTGGAACCGTCTTTCGAGGGCTGCATCACTTTCTATATGCTTGCGGTATTCATCCAGGGTTGTAGCACCCACCACCTGCAATTCCCCGCGGGAGAGAGCAGGTTTCAAGATATTGGCAGCATCCATGGCAGAGCCAGCTGAACCTGCCCCTACTAACATATGGACTTCATCAATAAATAAAATTGCGTCAGATTGCTTCAATTCAGAAATCACCCGTTTCAGTCGTTCTTCAAATTGTCCCCGGTACATGGTGCCGGCAACTACTGAGCCCAGGTCTAACTGCAAAACCCGCTTGCCAAGGAGAGGAGCCGGAACTTCTCCATCTGCAATACGCTGCGTTAATCCTTCAACAATTGCTGTTTTTCCCACTCCGGGTTCCCCGATGAGAGCAGGGTTATTCTTTGTCCGGCGAGCAAGAATTTGAACCACCCGTTCAATTTCAGTCTCACGCCCAATCACTGGATCCAGTTTCCCCTCTTCGGCAAGATCGGTTAGGTTCACTGCCAGCTGGTCAACCATTGGTGTTGTGCTTTTGGATTGTGCCCGTTTGGTCCTTCCACCTTTTCTGCGATCACGCTGCAGTTTACTTTTGTCTTTTAATTCTTCCATAACCCGCAGTGTTTGACGGCGAATTTGATCGGGGGTTAAACCAAGCTGTATCAACACCTCATTGGCCACGCCTTTTTCATAAGACACCAGCCCCAGCAGGATATGCTCCACGCCAATATAATGATGGCTTAAATTCCGGGCTTCTTCCACTGCCAGTTCTAGAACTCTCTGGGTTCCTGGAGAAAGAGCCAGCGCATCTCCGCTGTATTCTCCATAGCCAGTTATCCTTTCAATTATTGTCAGGACACTATCGGTATCCAGCCCAAGTTCCCGAAGGACTCTACCGGCAATTCCGCCCTCGTCAAGTAATAAGCCCAACAACAAATGCTCGGTTCCAATCTTTGAGTGCTGCATTCGTTCAGCTTCTTTGTGCGCTAAACTCAGAACCCGTCGGGCGCGTTGGGTGAATCTTTCCATACTAGCCAAAGTACAACCTCCCGCAATAATCCGGTAGATACCCGAATATTACCGTAAATGTGTTTATATTCATCTCCCCGCTGGTTTTTGTAAAACCATTCTACCAAATAACCCTTCAATAACTCCTCAAGCAGGATATATTAATGAAATTTATATACTGTGCTATCCCCAACAAAACACCATGGTCACGAGAATAAATAAAAAAAAAGCGCATCCGGTCAGATGCGCTTTGATCGTTCAGATTTACTCTTCATCTGAAGGAGGAGATTCTTCTTCCTCGTTTTCTGGTTCTTCATCTGCGGGAGGTTCAACTGCGTCCTTTTCT
>CBDVDO010000054.1:0-8276 GCA_965372765.1 uncultured Anaerolineales bacterium | reverse complement strand
GAAGAGCAGCTTTCCATTTTATTTCAGGGCTGGATTCAATTTTGGCTGAGCTCTTGCCATTTCCACTAATTTGTTCTGCTGATATTTTCTTCTCAACGGGATAAAGGGGTGACAGATCGAGCGGTACCTGGTGGCTGACCAGCAAGCTGAGGACTTTTAACACACCCACATAATCAGATTGATGTTTTTTGTTAATGGGTATAACTGCGTGGGGCTGTGAATCAAGAATTTTTTCAATCCATCGGGAGCAGGTTTTCTGCGGGCCTACTTCTATGAAGATCCGAACGCCGTCTTGATAGAGACGATTTACCAATTTCGGAAAATTGACCATATTGCAGGTCATTTTAGCCATTGATTGGGATAGAGTAACTGTATCAAGTGATAAGGGCTTATATTCCGCTGCTGAGTAAAATAGCATGTCTGATCGCAGCTGCACATCATGGGTGTACAGGTATTTAAAATCCGGATAACTCGACTGCATCGCCCGGTTATGGATTGCAGAGTTAAAAGGCATGGGTAGAGCATGACACGCTAGCTGGGAAATTACTCTCTTGCAGGCGTCAATTTTTCCGGCAATAACAACTTCTTCGGGGGTATTTATTATGGTCAGGAATACCTGGGATTCTTTTTCCAGGGCGATTTCCACCTTATGGACCGGAGCTTTCAGAATATAAGAAGCCCAGAACTCATCTTCCAGATCCTCATCTTTCCAAAAACTGCGAACCGTATTCATGGGTCCAAAAAGTTGGGTTCTAAATAGCGGGGAACTTTTTAATTTATCGCTGCTTTTCCCTGCATTCTGCCAGATGTTGTTTCCAAATAGCATGCTGATTTCTCCCAGACTGTATCCAAAGGCTGCCTTGGGGGAGATATCAAATATGTTTCTAAGAATCAAGGTATGCAAAACAGAGATGCTTATGCCAGATTCAATTAATTCACTTGGATGATTATAGAGATTGTGTAACTGTCCGTTTGTCTGATTTTCGCGATCTGGATGGAGATATCTTGGAAATAAAAGTTTTTCTGCAAAAGAATAGCTGATGTTCTGAATGGTCTTCTTCACTTGATCGTGCAAATGAGGAAAATAATCAAATAGCTCTCTCCCCATTCCTGGGTAAGAATTGAACGCTCCCGGATAGACAAAGGCCACGCCTTCCTTACCCAAAGGGTGTCGTGTAAAGTAACTGCCTTTGGGGCTGCTCCAGGTCTTGCCGGTGGTAAAAGCTTGAGGAATTCCTTTTTTTGCATGGGCGATTTCTTTCAGAAAATCCTCTTGGTTAGTGCCCATGAGAGAGCAAACAAGACCCGGTTTTTGTACTGAAGAAAATTTCGCATAGACATCTTTCGCTAGCTGTTTCACCGGGGTGGTAGTCTGTAGGTCAGCTTCTAAAGACTGAATATGCCCTAGAAGTTCTTGGAGAGTATTTCCCCATAATGGGATCAAAATCGGTTCATTTCCTGATAGGTAAGGACGAACATTGGGTAGGGGTTTTGAAATTCTGGGTTCCCGCAGGATGAGGAAATTTCTTTTGCCGGCAATATATCCCGTTTGAATTAGCATCGCCGAACGTTGGAATCCGTTTCCACGATCTAACCAGGGCCTGGTTTGTTCCGGAATATAGAAGGGATGTTTTTCAACCGAAGAAGATATATCTTTGCTGAGAACCCCTGAACTTTCTGGGATGATTTTACGGCTTAATAGAAGTGAGGCATGGATGAGGCTGGCCAATCCACTTTCGTCGGTTATACGGGGGTATATACTCCCCAGAGCAGTCTCCGGGAAACGATCGCCAGGTTCAAACATCTCACCCAGGATATCGAATTCCTCTTGATTTAAATTACTTATACCCTTGCTCAGTTCTAGATAACCGATTGGAGCGTTTAATAAATGTTCAGTGACTGTTTGATCTGATTGAAATTCAATTTGAGCATACGCCGGGATATTTCGGCTGGGATGGGCAAGCAGCATGCTGCCAGTGCCGATACCAGAAGTTATGGTTAAGGACACCACTCGATCCGTATTCTCCTGAATCCAACTATTTGCTAGTTGTATCGCCTGAAAAATCGCTCCTGGGGTAGATGGAATTGTCCCTATCTGAGTTGAATCTCCAAATACACTTTGAGGTGGATCTATTAGGGGGGAGGGGTCCGTGCTCAACAAACCTACCTGAGAAACTTTGTCCAGGGCTCCATCGTGAAATGCATTTACTGTTACAGTATTTGGATCATGAGTTCCATTCTCATTGCAGGAATTCCCGTTATAGAGGGATTTTTCCAGCAAGTGAAGAGAAGAACAGGACCCATAGGCAATGTCAAGTCCTATGATAATTAACGCCATGCCGGTTCCTTCTCCAGTTTATTGTCGTTAAACAGGTCAAATAATTTATTATTGAGAGTGATTTCTGCACCCTCGATATGGCTGTATATATTCCCTGCCTCATCATGGCTGGTGACATCAGCTACCAGCCTGTGGTTTGAACTAGATTGAACCTGCATTGTGGCGAAAGTGGTCGTACCAAAGTCAACGGATTTATATTGTGTGCCTCCTGATATTTTTAATGGCAGCCCGATGGAGCCGAGCTGGGATGAAGCCCATATCAGCAGGCTTTGCAGGTGGATATCCGCCAGGTAGGGATTAAAGGAACCAACCGGAAATTGACCCTGTTCCCGGATTGAGAAAGATGGCAGTTCACAGCGGGTGGTCAAGCCCGTGGGTGATATATTAATTACTTCCTGGACTCCCCGGAATCTTGCCCCGTGGAAAAGGATTTTATCCTCATAATATTGGATCCCATCCTGGGGCGATTCAGGGAACAACTGATAATCTTTTATTCGCGGCTGATCAGGAATATTTTTTCTAAACTCCACCAGAGCCCGGTAATGATTTCTCAATTTGCCATCGGGAGATTCGCTGCTGATTTTCCCTTCAAGGATGACCTCTCCTGAGGATTTTTGAGTTTCTTTCAATTCCAGGAGGTATTCATCAGCTAGACTTTGATCAAACACAATGCCTTTGAAAACCTGGTAATCGCGGACTGAAAAGAATTGGAATCCTGGATATAACTTTTCACAGTTGTTGACAAACCATCCCACCGCACAAACTGTTGGCAGTACAGCTTTTCCCCCAATAACGTGATCAGCTAAAAAGGGATTAGCTTCCAGGGAAAGCTGCCGGAATATTCGGTAGGACTGAAGATTATCTTTAACTTTAGGAGAAGGAAAAGGCATTGGACTTCCTACCACCCATTGGGGGCTGTTGTTGGGTTTTTGAAGTAATTCAATGAGTGTTTCTGTGCCTTCTTTGAGAGAGATTACTTGAATTTTCTTTTTAGTGAGGATCCGTTTTAACTGCGGTGTAACCATCCCGCCATCCCATGGCCCCCAATCAATGACCAACACATGACAGGAGGGATGAGACTGCTTTGTATGATGAGCGAATTTATTGAGAATTTCATTGCTTAGACTGTAGTCAGATTGTCCGATATTGCCATAAAATCCCGCTACAGATGAAAACAAGATCAGAAAATCTAATTGTTCTGCTGGAATGAGACTTATTATGTTTTTTAGTCCATCAACCTTTGCCCCATAAACCAATTCAAAATCGGATTCCTTTTTATCTTCGATATGCTTGTCTGCTAGAGCGCCTGCTCCATGCAGCAGCCCGTTTATTTTTGTTTTGTAGGGACTTATTTTGTTTTTCAAATCCTCAATATTGGTAATATCAACCTGCAGATAATGCGCTTCACCACCGGCTTCTTTAATTCGGTTTAACGTAGTTTGAATTTCTCTGCTGGATAGAACCTCACGGAGTTTCTGGTCCATTTGCTTTGGGGATAATTTTTTATCCCTCTCTTTGTAGTGCTGCAGGATGGATTGTCTTAGATCCGCGTTGTTATCTAAACCTATTGCCCATCCAGGTTCTTTTCCCAGGAGCTCAGACCGGCCTAGTAAAGTAAAATTGGACTGAAATGCTTTGGCCAGGGCGATCGTGTTTTCTGCAGTGATTCCTTTTCCTCCGCCACTAACCAGAAAATGTGTGTTTTCAGAGGGAGGTGAATATGGTTTTTGTCTCATCATTTTTCCTAATACTCTCGCCTGATAGTTACCCGGCCCTGAGACCCGAGTCCAACTTCAATCAGACTGAGGTCCAGATCTTGAATCTCATTTAATAAGCTAGTGATTTGATCGCTCTCTGTTAACTCCGGATCCAGATCTACGGACCGGCAAAAAACCTCAGGCCACTCCCAATGAAGGGTTTTAACCAGGCCGCTAAAACCACTGCTTTCCTGGAAGGAATGATGGTTTTTTAATCCTAATTGGCCGTCTATTCGCGTCACAGTGAGGAATAATGAGCGACCTTCAGGGTTGATAGTAGTAATATCGGCTTTAATTGCTCCCGCAAGGAAGAAAATTTGTTTTACTAGATCCCTTTCCGATTTGAGGAAAGACTCTTTACTATCCTGGAGAGGATGGAGGTGAATGAACCCAGAAATCAACCCGTGTTGATCACGAATCCTGTCAACCAATGGTTTTATGGAATCCAGGCTTTCATCTTCTTGCTGAATTTGGATTACCTCTTTTGGGATACCCCGTTTCTTTGTAGGAATTAGAGTCTCGGGAAACCGCCAGAGAACTACATTCCAACCCTCTTGGGAAAGAGCAGTGACAAACTGAGAGGTCAACTCTGTCCCTTCATCAGTCACTACAATTGGACGGCTCTGGCTAACCTTGAAATCCAGGCGATCCGCTTCTGGCAAAGAGATGAGTTTAATTGGTGTTACCTCTAAGGTCTTTTGGTCAACTTTTTTTTTGACCACTTCCTCATCTGGAGGAAGATCCTTGGGAGCAGCCTTTTTGCTGCTCATGATTTCGACTATCTGCCCAAGTGTTCTCAACTCAGAGAGAGTTTCCGCTTCGACGGCTGGAAGACCTTCCACTTGATCCTCCATCGCGCCTAATATTTCCACACGCTTGATTGAATCTATCCCCAAATCTGCTTCCATATCCATTCCTGGTTCAAGCATTTCTACTGGATAACCGGTTTTTTCAGCTACAATTTCCAACAAAATAGCCGTGAGATCTTCCAAAGAATGATTATGACTTGATCCACTTGGGGCCTGTAATTGTTGGTCGTCGATTTGAGTTGGTCCATCTTCTTTGCTGTTATTCGATTCAGGGGAAGATGTTTTGTCAACCAGGGTGACATTTTCTAAAACTTGCCCCCCCTCTTTATTCATATATTCCACAATTTCCAAAAGCGTCCGTGTTTGGGCCAATACCTCAGTGTCTGCTGCGGGCAAGGAAGGAAATTCATCTTCCAGGGCTCCCAGTATCTCAACCCGCTTGATGGAATCAATCCCCAGGTCAGCTTCAAGGTCCATATCCAATTCAAGCATTTCCGGGGGATAGCCGGTTTTTTCGCCTACTATTTTGAGTAAAGCAGCGGAGAGGACTTCTGTAGAAATTTGGGTATTTTCTCCTTGAGCTGGACTCTGCGACTCAATGATAATTGCTTCCTGCTTAATATCATCAGCAGGTTGCTGGAGAGGGAAATCATTATCAATGGCTTGTCCTGGAAGATCTGGTGTCTCCAAAAGTTCAGTTTGAATCAATGGTTCCTCTGTGTATATCGCCGGGCTTTTTCCATTTTGAAGAAGTTGATGTTGACTTTCTAATAACTTGACATAACTTTCGGAATAGGAAGCCTGCTGTTCGAGGAATTGCTGATGTACGTCCATTTCCTTTCCACGATTTTCGTGGAAATTATCCAAGCTCTTCTGAAAAGTATTGATGACCCCTTCGTTAATACTTCCATTGCTTCTATCCAGCACTTTTCCTTGCTCGTTGAGTACGGTTGTGATTAATTGCGTGTACTCTTGCTGCTGAGAGAGGTATTGTTGGTGGATTTCGATTGTCCGGGATTGATGATCGAATGAATGGATTAATCCAAGTTCTATGCTGCCAACTAACTCGGTGGCGTGAAAACTTCCATTCCCGTTTGTACCTGGATTGAGTGCGCTGTCAGGGGTATTTTTTTGTGAAGGTTGCTTATCCGCAAGGTGGGGAATTTTTCCGTTTCCGTTTGAGTCCTTCAAACGAGCATCATTAAACTCCACAACGTGCTCGTCATGCAATGCTTCCTCAAAAGCCTGTTTGCGTTTTTCGCTAATGAGATTACTTCCATTTAATTGTATTTGTAAACTAGACATAAGGTTTTCCTTTCTGGACTCAAAAAGAGTGGATTTAAGCTGCAATTGGTCTGCGTTGATAAGGGTCAATATCCTTCAACGGTAAACCAATTACCTGTAATTTCACTGTAGCTTCTCGCAGCTGGCGATCGCTTGATTTGTCTCTACTTGGGTTTAATGAGATTGTTGTGTGTGGTTGACCATCTAAAATGTCTTCAACAAGATTTCCTAAAATTTGTCTGGGTCCTATTTCAACAAAAATCCTTCCACCAGCCTGATAGATTTCTTCTATCTGAGTCTTAAATATCACCGGGTGCAAGATGTGACTGGACAGGATTTGTTTGCTTTTCTTCTCGTCCGCTGGATATACTTTTCCGGTTGTGTTGGAGTAAACCGGAATAGCAGGTTTTTGGAAAGTTTCCTGATTGACTGCTTCCGAAAATGGTTTTGATGCATGCTCAACCAGGGAAGTGTGGAAAGCAGCGGAGACTTGCAATTGCGTCACCTTGAATTCCTGATCTGACAATATAGTTTCTGCTTGATTTATGGCTTCTTTCGGACCAGCCAATACAATTTGTGAAGATGAATTTTCGTTGGCAATCACAACATCAGGTAAGGATTCAATTGCCTGTTGGATATCTGTTAACGGTCCTTTCACCGCTGCCATTGTCCCTGCGTCATAATCGGGATCTTGTGGCGGACGCATGGCTTTTCCGCGGGCTTTTACTAATCGCAAAAAAGTGCCATCGTTCAGGACGCCGCCCGCCCAGAGCGCAGTCAATTCTCCAAAACTATGACCTGCTGTGAAATCAGGCCGGAACCCCGCCTGATGGAGGATTTTATACATGCCGTAACTGACAACGCCAATTCCAGCTTGGGCATAATCAGTTTCCCGCAATGCGGATTGTTGTTTTGAAGTTGTCTCCTTGTTAAAACCCGGAATAGGATATACGATGCTGCTTAGAGAATTTTGCCCTTCTTGGATGAAAAGATCATTCATGGTTTCAAAGGCTTCCCGAAGGGGAGGAAAATTCATCGTTACTTCCCCTGCCATATTGAGGTATTGGGAACCCTGGCCGGGGAAGAGGGCTACGATTTTACTCTCTTCTGGTAATCCTTCAGCTCTGTAGGTTATACCCCAGGGATGTTCCCAGGAAGTTGAATCCGGTTGATTTTTCAGCAAGCTTAAAGCAGTCTCCAGGTATTTTATTGTTTCAGTCTTGGAATCCGTTACAAAACCCAACCGGGGATGGTTCTTTGGCGGAAGGGTATCTTTTGAAGAGTTAATTAGATTTTGATATGATTCCTGACTATCCTCAGCTGCTATAGAGTCCAGGGTACCTTGAATTATTGTGATCAGGTTTTCTGGGGTGCTGGCACTGAGCAGGATTGGATGACAAACAGAATTCAGGCGGGAATTTAGATTATTTTCGGTTTGATACTCTTCAAGTACGATATGAAAATTTGTCCCACCAAAGCCAAATGCACTTACAGCTGCTTTGCGGGAGGATCCACTCTCTGAGGTGAACCAGGGCCTGGTTTCTGTATTTAGATAAAAATATGAATCTTCAATGTTCAGGGAAGATGAAGGTTTTTGAACATTGATAGTTGGTGGTAAAACTTTATGGTGCAGGGCAAGAGCGACTTTAATCATTCCTGCAGCCCCGGCAGCTGCTTTTGTATGGCCAATCTGGGATTTGACTGAACCGATGGCGATAGTTTGTTTTTGACCATTAGGATTCTCAAACACATTTCTTAAGCCATTAAACTCAGCAGGATCTCCTGCTATAGTGCCAGTGCCGTGAGCTTCAAGTAGACTTATCGATTGAGGGGCAAACCCTGCCTCGGCATAGGCTCGTTGGATTGCCAGGGATTGACCAGCTGGGCGAGGAGCATAAATGCTTTTATATTTACCATCGCTGGAACTTCCGATTCCGCGGATGATGGCAAAAATACGGTCCCCATCTTTTTCGGCATCCTCCAGCCGTTTTAAAACCATCATGCCTAAACCTTCCCCGATTAACATCCCGTCTGACTCTTCATCAAAGGGCCGGGTTTTCTGGGATGGTGAAAACGCTGGCGTTTTAC
>CBDVDO010000053.1:0-8335 GCA_965372765.1 uncultured Anaerolineales bacterium | reverse complement strand
GCATTAATCCGTTTGGATTAAATTCTGAATCAATCCCTGGTGTAACCTCTAGCTCAATCGGGCCTCCCCCAGGAGCCAGGGTCGCTTACCTTCAATCGTTGAAGAACTGAAGGATTACTTTCCTCTTTTCTCTGGGATTCTTCCGCTAAGGAGGGGTTATAATTTAATCGGAATTATTAACTCAAAGGAGTTATGGCATGCCTTCAACAAAAGACATTCTGGCAGTTATCATGGGAGGAGGGCAAGGAACCCGCCTGTTTCCATTAACCAAAGTCCGGGCAAAACCGGCTGTCCCCATCGGCGGGAAATACCGGTTGATTGATATTCCGATCAGCAACTGCATCAATTCGAACATTAACCGGATTGCCCTCCTGACTCAATTCAACTCAGTCTCTCTCCACCGCCACATCACCAGAACCTATAACTTTGATCCTTTTCACCGAGGTTGGGTACAGATCTGGGCTGCCGAACAAACTATTCTGAATGACACCTGGTACCAAGGAACTGCCGATGCTGTCCGCCAGCAAATGTTTGAAATCCATTCTACAGGGGCAGACTATACACTCATTCTGGCAGGAGACCATCTTTATAGAATGGATTATGAACAAATGGCTCAGCATTTGTGGGAAACCGGCGGGGATATCTCCATTGCCCTGCAGCCAGTATCCATGGAAGCTGCTCCCCGGCTGGGAATCCTAAAACGCGGGGAGGATCACCTGATCACCGATTTTGTTGAAAAACCTAAAGATCCCGAAATTCAGAAATCCTTCATCAGCAGAGAAGATCCGGACCTTCCGCTACTGGGGTCTATGGGCATTTACTTGTTTAAGACAGCGGTCCTGAATGAGCTGCTCCGCGAATTGGACGTGGATGATTTTGGAAAGGAAGTCATCCCCCACGCAATTCATACCCACAAGGTTGTAGGCTATGATTTTGATGGCTATTGGGAAGATATCGGAACCATTCGTTCTTTTTATAAAGCCAACCTGGATCTCACTTTGCCCTCTCCCCCATTTAATTTTTATGATGTCAATCATCCAATTTATACCCATGCCCGTTTTTTGCCGGGATCAATCATCTCCGGCGCTACCCTGGAAGCTGTATCTTTGTCTGATGGCTGCTATATAGGCAAGGCAGAAATCACCCGGTCAGTGATCGGGCTGCGCTGTCGCATCCGGGACGGTTCTATTATTAAAAATACTGTAATTATGGGAGCAGACTACTACGAAGTTAAGGGAAATAAGTCAAATGGGATACCAATAGGCATTGGGAAAAACTGTCAAATAGACGGTGCTATCATTGATAAAAACGCCCGCGTTGGAACAGAAGTGGTCATCACTCCTTTTCCCCCCGGTACCGAGCAGGACCACGACAATTGGTCCATACGGGATGGGATCGTGGTTATACCCAAAAGCGTCATTATCCCGGATGGAACAGTAATATCTCCCCGTTGAGTATCTAATAAAAGACTAGTTGCCCTTCCTTTAACCCCGGAAAAACAACCGGTTAAGGGTTGATTTTCCTATTTCTTCCTTAATAATCCCCTCTTTTCTGTGGATAAACCCATCATATCTGTGGATAACCTCTCCCTTTTGGGGATAACTTCCCCCATTCTTGGGTCAGTTTTGGGGACACTTTCTGTCAAAGTCACACTCTATCCACAGGTTTCTCAATATTCCTTTCGTTTGACTATATTACTCACTCGATATCTCCATTTATTAGAAATCTATCCCCAACTATCTGTGGACAAATAACAAACCATCCCTTTTGTCCTCCCCCCTATATAAAGGATGTTCGGACTCAACAATCCCTGTATATGTGTCTATTAACTTCTTTTTGCTTGATATACTCTCAGTCCTTTTATTATTTACACATATCCCCAACCCCTACTAAGACTACTACTTAATGATTCTATACAGATATGGGGAAAAGATATATCTTTCGTTTCCTATATATTCACAAAATACATAATTTAACTTTATTCCCCTTTCCAAGAAGGATCCCTTTTTTCCAGGAAAGCCTTCATGCCTTCTTTTTGGTCTTGTGAGGAAAATAGGTTAAAAAAAGTTTCCCGTTCATTTTTTAAACCTTCAGTCAAGGAAACTTCAAAGGAATGATTGACCATCTTTTTAGCTGCCTGAACTGCAAGTGGAGCTCTTTCAGCAATTTTCTGAGCCAGGGATATGGAATGTGCTAGATAATCTTCAACAGGGTATACCTTGTTGATCAGATTAAAGGAATACGCTTCCTCTGCAGACAATGTTCGATTGTTTAAGATCATTTCCATGGCAATAACTTTTCCAACGGCAAGGGTTAACCTTTGTGTTCCACCTGCGCCGGGAATGATACCAAGGTTTATTTCAGGCTGTCCAAAAACAGCGCTCTCCGAGGCAGTAATCAAATCACAGGACATAGCCAACTCGCAGCCGCCCCCCAAACAGTATCCAGAGACCGCGGCAATGACAGGTTTCTTTATCGATCGGATGAGGGCAAAGGCAGGAATAAAGGGACTTTTTTTCATATCGTCCGGAGAAGCATTCACCATATCAATGATGTCTGCGCCGGCCGCAAAGGTTTTTTCATTTCCAGTGATCACCATTGCACCAATTGATTTGTCTTTATCAAAAGAAGTTAAAGCATCCATCAATTCTGAAAGAAGCTGATAATTCAAGGCATTATATGATTTGGGTCTGTTGAGGGTAATTATTCCAACTCTACCTTTTTTTTCAGTGAGGATATTTTTGTATTCTTTCATGGGATTTTATTCCTCCTCGTAAATAGTTTTATGGAGAGGTTTCCTGGCTCTGACAGACAGGGATGACTCCTTGATTGGCCTTTCCGTTTAACGGCAGATCAAAATAGGGTGATGGATCCATGGTATTAAGGATATTTAATTCATTCAGGAAACTATTTTCTCCATCGTCCATCACAATGGAAAAGTGAAGATGTACTCCCACAGGTTTTCCAATCGTGCCGGAGAAATTTCCCTGGTATCCAAGAAGAGTTCCTTCTTCCACAAAAAGATCAGAAGTTCCAGCAGGAAAATCAGACACAATGTAGGAATTACCATCAAGGTCCGCCAGGTGAGTGTAGTAGAGCCAAATTTGGTTTTGAGGATGAAGAGGGTCCTGGGGAACACGGATGATCAGGGAGGATTTCCATTCAGGAAGACGAGTAATATAGCCATCATAAGCGGCATATACAGGGGTATCCCCTGAAGATTCGCTGGTAAAAATATCAATACCTTGATGGCGGTGTCCCGGGCGGAAAGAATCATCCCAAAGGTAGCCGATATAACCATCAGTTGGGAATAGAAAAGGGGTTGATTCTCTGCAGCGAGAGAGAGCGGAAGTTTCCCAGTCAGGATGATTTTGAGGATTGCGTATCCAGGTGATGACACGTCCGGTTCGGGGAGTAGTTCCTTTTAAACTCTGGTATATAAAGAACCCTACAGAAGATGCAATAATAATAACCAGCGGAAGAATGAGCCACTTTAAGATAGTCTTTATTGATGTGGATTTCATGAGACGTTTTTCTGGGAGGTAAATGATTTAATATTTTCTAGCGAATCTTCCTGGAATTCTGCAGTCATCAGAGTTACTCTCCCTCCTGTCAGATCGTGGATAAGTTTTCCTGCTTTTTCTCCGGGAGAGGAGACAAGAGATTTTTCAAGGGTCTTTTGATCCGGGAAAGAAAAGGTATAGATTCTATGAAAGTGTTCTTGTCCATAGAGCAATTGATCAACACGGGAAATAGATTCGCTGAGGAGCCCAGGCATTTGTTCAATGGCTTCCAGAAAAGAAGGCCATCCTTCATCAAACGATTTGATATCTACACTGGTTGGGATCAGCAGAATTAACTGGTACATTGCATATTTTGGAGTTCAAAAACTATAAGACTCTTGGGATTATTGTTTGTTCTAATGGATGAAAAACGAATCAACTCTTATGATGTGTAAACATGATAAACATTGCCGCCTTTTTCTTTGGCTTTATACATGGAAATATCGGCTTTTTTAATCAGGCTGTTTGCGTCTTCACCATCATCCGGGAAAAAGACAATACCAATACTGGTGGTAATAAGAACTTCGTAGGAATCCAGATGAAAAGGGGTACTCAGGGCTTCCAGTATCCTTTCTGCGGTAAGTATAGCGTCTTCCTTTTTATTCATTTCAGGCAAGATTAAGAGAAACTCATCTCCTCCCATACGGGCAACGGTATCACTTTTCCTTAACAAACCGAGTAATCTTTGGGAAACCGCCTGCAGTAGTAAATCTCCCACATTGTGGCCGTAGGAGTCATTCACTTTTTTTAGATGATCGAGATCAAAAAGCATGATACCGATTTTCTGGTCATTCCTCTCAGAGCGGGAGATTTCGAGGTTGATTCTCTCATTAAATAATCTTCTATTTGGCAGCCCGGTCAACGAGTCATGGTTGGCCAGGTGCTGGATGGCTTTTTCAGCCTTTTTTCGATCCGAGATTTCTTGCTGGGCTTGTTCATATAAGTTTGCATTTTGGATTGCAATTGCTGCCTGGCCCCCTAAGAATTTCAAGGCCTGGATTTCATTTTCATTAAAATTGTGGGCCTGTCTTAAGGCAATATTCATCACTCCCAGTACTTTGTTGCCAATTTTTAATGGAAGACTTATGATGGCCCCTTCCCACCGCTGGTCTTCAAAGAGGGGATCAGACATAACGTCGTTAACAACCAGCATCACACCTTCCCTCGCTACTTGGTAAGTAGAGCCGTGTTGCCTGGGGGTCATGATGGGTTTGTTTTGCCGGGCCCCATCAAATATTGATGCGCCAAAGGACAAAA
The DNA here is from genome assembly GCA_965372765.1 of uncultured Anaerolineales bacterium. Lineage (GTDB taxonomy): Bacteria > Chloroflexota > Anaerolineae > Anaerolineales > UBA11858 > B10-G9. The sequence goes on along the minus strand of CBDVDO010000053.1, from coordinate 3,515 downwards.
CGCCATGTTCGTACAAAAAGATATGGGTATCATCTCCAATAACCAATTCCATAGCACTTTCCAGAATGGCTTCCAGGACAGCATCTAAAGATAGATTTAAAGTGAGATGAAGGCTGGCTTTTCTCAAGGAAAGAAGTTCATTTTCCCGGTTGTGTAAATTGTTCCGGAAGTCATTGTTTGACTGGATTAGTTCAGACTGAGTGGCAAGAGTTAATAAAAGGGAAGCAAATAATGGGCTGGAGAGATCCTTCCTGGTCATTAAATAAACTGGATTTTCAACTTGAAAAGCAGGAGGATTTTCAGGTTGATTTCCTTCAGCGATTAAAATCAAAACGCGTCCGGGAAAATTCTCTTGGGTCAGTTTTATCCCATCTTCCCAATCGCTGCCTAGAGACTCAAAATCAATCAGCACAACCAGAGCAGACAACTTTAGGGTTCCGGGAATTTTCGCCTCAAGAGAGGAAAGGTGGTCAACCTGGAGGGGAGGAAGGGCTTGGTGACTGGGAATGGAAGATTGCAGGCTCTCCCTGATCAAATTAGGGAAACCTGAGTTAGAAGAGATAGCAACAATCTGTAGAGTATCCATATAATCTCTGCCTTGGGAAAAGCCCAGCCATCGATGAAATCCAGAAAACGATAAGCCAGGGGAAGAGTCAATCCAAAATCGGATCTATCAGAAACCAAGTTGAATTTAGGTAAGTTTTTCTCATTATACTTCAGGATAGAGGGGTTTTTAAATTTCTTAACGAATTGATAAAAGAGGGAAGCCTAACAAACGCTGTTTCGTATAGGTATAAGAGAGGGGAGCAGTTCCCAGGCGAAAATTTTTCCCCAAGAGCTGTGAAAACCGTAAGGTTTACCCCGCCAATAATTATGGTAAGATAGCCGTAAGTGGAGGTTTCGGATTAATCATATCCAGGCAGTGATGACAGAAAAAATTACCATTATTGAAGGTCCAACCCCAGAATTCCGCGAAGTGAACGGTTTGTGGATCCAGGGCGTTGCAGATAGTCCAGGACAATTCGACACCTATTTTACTGAGCTGAGGGCGTTTGACGGGTATTCTCTGGTTGACCGCTGCCTCAACGCCTGGCAAAAGAAAGAATCTATCGTGCTTGAATATCGCACAGAGGCAGGGCTCACGGATGAAATTACCATCCTCGCAGCCCATAACGAAGAGTCAGACGACGGAGACTTAATCCAGTTATGGGTTCGTCAACCTAGAGAGGATGTAGAATTTGAATTAAAATTTGATGACAGTGATGACGAAGAAGAGTATTTCTAGATTTCCCTGGCACTCAAAAACTCCCCGGTTGGATTAGGGGAGTTTATCTTTTAAAAGGAGGAAGAACTATTCTTCCCAGAACTCCCCTTCAATGATGTCATCTCCGTTGTTGGTGTTTTTCTCTTGTAATTCCAGTTCAAAATTGTGTTCTTCAATTATTTCATCCGGAACAAGAGTTAAGAAGAACTGGAGGAAGAGGGTGATCACAACCGCGTCATCAAAGGGGCCGGGAACCAGGTCAGGATATACCAGATAGATCAAGGACAAAAAAGGCAGAACTTTAACCAGGGGGTGTACTCTTTCGTCCTTCATTAGGCGGAAAATTAGTTGAAATTGTTTTGCCATAGTTAATTCAGGGGATCTCAAGTTGAACGAGAATTAATTATACTACTGTAAGGTCCTCGGTATCTGGTTATCTTGTATAATCACTCATATGATATTGAAACCACCGCTGCAAGGTATTTTATTTGATTTTGATGGGCTTATTCTTGATACAGAAACCCCTATCTTCCAAGCCTGGCAAGATAAGTTCCAGGAGCATGGAAAAGAATTACTGCTGGAAGACTGGGCTGTGATATTGGGAAAATCAGGGAAAGAAGATGGACCTATAGAGGAATTTTTGCGGACGATAAATAACGAAAGCGAACAACAGGCGATCTTAGAGGAGGTTTCACGAAAGGAGCTGGATTTAGTGGTGAAGAAGAAGCCTCTGCCGGGCGCTGAAGAGCTTATTAGGAAAGCAAAACAAAATGGTTTATCGTTGGGAATTGTTTCCAGCTCAGATCAAAAATGGGTCCATTCCCATTTGAAACGCCTGGGGTTATGGGATTATTTTGATCACACAAGCTGCGCAGAAGATGTAGACCAGGCTAAGCCTGACCCAGCCCTGTACCATTTAGGATTAAAAAAGATGAATGGCGTACCTGAAAAAGTGATTGTATTTGAGGATTCCCCCAATGGAGTTCTGGCTGCCAAGAGGGCGGGATTATTCTGTATCGCTGTCCCCAACACTTTGACCCGGAAGCTGCCATTTTTTTCAAATGGAGGGACGCCGGATTTGATCTTGGACTCTCTGCACAGTTTTCCCTGGGACGAGTTCATGAAGGAAAAGATATGAAAACAGTTCTAAACGTTATTTTGAAGTTTATTGCATTCATCTTGGCTGGAATTCTGATCTTGGCCTTGCCTCTTTCTTTGCTCGTTTATAACATGGGAGAGGTATTGTTTGACCAGGAAGGCGTAAATCGGATTGCTGCCGCAATATTTCTTGACTCGGATATTATTCCAGCCACGATGGAGATCATCACCAATCGACAGGCTGAAGAAATTTCTCAAAAAATTGAAGATACCGATCAACCAGAAGGACAGGAGTTAGATCTGTTTACCCTGGTCTACTCAATGGAGGAAGGAAACTGGAAAAATTTCCGTGAAGCGCTTCTTTCAGACCAGGTAATTGGTGGCTGGATTAGAGATACGGTGAATGGGTTTTTCCGCTGGCTGGACACAGAAGAAACAATCCCGCAGATTCGCTGGAACATGGCGCCATTGATTGAACACATGGAGGGACCAGCGGGGAAGGAAGCTATGGTAGCTTTTTATAATTCCCTGCCAGATTGCACGGATTTGCAAATGGAAGACATGCAAACTCAACCGGGAGACCCCTTACCCAGGGCAAAGATGGTGAAAGACCTTTGTAAACTTTCCACATTTCCCCACACAGAGCAAATCGAGGTTTACTCTGATGTCATGCAGATGGTAATAAACGCAATCCCGCAGGAATATAATGCTACTCAAGCATTTCTGGAGGGGGGGGAGAATATTAATGGGGTTTACACGCTTAAATGGAATATACGAAGACTGCGGGTTTATATGGCAGCGGCCCTGCTGGTTCCGATTGGGCTGCTGTTCCTGATTTTAATATTTGGGGTCCGGTCTACGGAAGGGTTAGGTCAGTGGTGGGGTATTCCTCTGGTTGGAGGAAGTTTAATTACCCTGATATCTGCTTTGTTGTATAAACCGCTATGGACTGGGGTGTTGACTGAAATAATGCCGGAAGCTATTCCCCAGACTTCCCTCTTGTATCACGAATTAATTGAAGGAAGTGCGCGTTTGTTAACTCCAGTATTTAATCCTTTACGGTGGCAGTCGTTTTTAATTCTGTTGATTGGCGTGGGATTGTTGGCGACGGGCTTTATATTGAAAATGAGGGGATCCGGGGAGAAAGAATCCT
>CBDVDO010000052.1:0-8399 GCA_965372765.1 uncultured Anaerolineales bacterium | reverse complement strand
TTATCCAGTACCAGGCAATCAACTCCTGCCTGTATCAGCTTCCAGGCGCAGGCAGTTCCCGCAGGTCCTCCTCCGACGATGATAACCCGGTGGTGTTTCATATTATTCGGCAGTCCGGCTGCGGATCTCCGATCCGGGTAAACACTACTTGCCAGAGTTGGGTTTTCCTGGAACGGAATCCTCCGGCGCTGCTGAGCAGGTAGTACCTCCACATCCGGTAAAACCGTTCGCCATAGTGGTCTTTTAAATTCGGCCAGGCCAATTCAAAATTAGCGTGCCAGGCCATCAATGTGGGATCGTAATCCGGTCCAAAATTATGCCAGTCTTCCATTACAAAGAGACCATCCAAAGCAGCTGTCAGCCGGGCAATAGAGGGCAGCATACTATTAGGAAAAATATATTTCTCCGTCCAGGGATTATTTCCCTTACCGCTAAAATAGGTCCCGATAGTATGGAAAAATCCGATTCCCCCTGGTTTAAGGGTCCGGTTTACCACCTCCATATAGGTCCGGTAATTTTTATGTCCAACATGCTCCATAATTCCAATAGAGATCACCCGGTCATACTCACCACTCACTTCGCGGTAATCCTGCAGCCGGAGTTCAATTGGTAACCCACGGCACAATTCCATACCCAGTTCAACTTGTTCGGCGGATACAGTCACTCCCAATACTTCCGCCCCATATTTCTCTGCTGCGTATTTTGCGAAACTCCCCCACCCACAGCCAAGTTCGAGTACGGTCATACCGGGTTTGAGACCAATTTTTCTGCAAATCAGGTCCAACTTGGCCTCCTGGGCTTCATCCAGACTTGAAGCGTCCCGCCAGTAAGCACAGGTATAGTTTAATCGTTTATCAAGCATAGCCCGATAGAGGTCATTTCCCAGATCGTAATGATGTTCCCCGACTTTGAATGCACGGGAAGAGGTCTGCAAATTAAATAGACGATATCTCAGCATATGAAAGAGGATTTTCCAATTTCCTTGAATTTTCCTCTCCAGTCTGGCTCGTAATGCCCGGTCGACAAATTGGTCAATGGCCTGGCAATCCCACCAGCCATCCATGTAGGATTCCCCCAGTCCGAGTTCAATTTCACTCAAAACCCGCCGGTAAAACCGGGCATCATGGATTTGGATATCCCAGGGATTTGAACCGTTAACTTCAATATCAGCTGAAGCCAGCAGACCACGAATAATGGTTTCGGATTGCGATGGCATAATTTTCTCTCCTGGTATATCTGTCTTTTATCATAATAACAGAAACCCGCGCGCCCGGTTACTCGAGAAGCATTCTGGGAGATCACTTATGAGTAAAGATAGAGAACTGATTAACCCAGAGGACCAATATTAAATATATTCATCCGCCGGGAAAGGGATATAAATTTAGAGATTTTCGTGAGCCCCCTTCCTGTAAATCAGAATTTATTAATTTTCAGGTAATGAGTTAATATGCTAGCCGGTCAGTTTCTCCATAACTCCTGGCCCGACAATCTCCCAATCCACGCAAGGGCGCTGGAAGCCTTCCGGGTGAATCAATGGACAGCCGAAGGCAGCATCATCAATGTATATCTGTCCATAAGCTTTTGGGCTGGTGGTCCAGTTAACCTGAGTAGGGTTTTTGTTTATGCCATAGAGGGAAACGCCTTGTTCTTCCAGGTAGCCAACGGCTCTGGTTAACCCATCACTGTTCTTCCCACTATCGGATCGCATGGTAAAAAGAATCAACTTAGCCCCCGCCTCTTGAAACCTTAACATCCATTCCACCGCTCCGGGGACAGGCGGTCCAATTTCCGGGAATCGATGATCCACAATTGTGCCATCAAAGTCAACACAAATATACATAGATAGATCCTTACTGATCTGGAATAAATAAACTGGAATTAGTATACCAATACTCTGGGAAATCCATATTATAGAAAAACTCTTCTGCACTAGAGGGAAAATCCTCCCAATCCCCGGGACACCAGTAAAGCTACACGTTTTAGGGTTCTTTAAATTAAGAATTCTCTAGTCCCTGGTCTATCCTCGTGTTTGTAAAAGAGTTAGCATCTTATTGATATCGGTTGTTGGCGCACTGCAGGTGTAATCTTTACATACATAAGCAGTGGCTTTTCCATCAATTGGGATCTGAGATTTAGTAAATTTTGCAAGTTCGGTGATTGATGGTTTCTCGTTATCGACGGGACGGAAAAGAGTAATTTTATTGGGATTGAAATTAAGGTTAAGGGCCTCGAGCATAGCCATTGTGTCCGCGGCTTCTGCATCGCCAGTAATCACCACTTCGTAGGCTGGACCAAAGGCAAAGAGCATTGCTGACAAAAGCTGAGTATGCCCCACAGGGACACTGCTAACCTGATTAGAAAAAGCGCTGCCTATCAATCGAGCCTTGACCTCAAGATCCGGATTTGCTGTCATCCGGCCAATGCGAAGCAGGTTAAATACCGCGACTGAGTTGCCGGAAGGAATTGCGCCATCATAAATTTCCTTGCTGCGGACAATTAAATCGGTCTGACCTTCCGCTGTGAAATATAACCCGCCGTTTTGATCGTCCCAGAATTCTTCCAGCATCAATGCGTTTAGATCAATCGCTCTTTGTAAGTATTCGGGGTCAAATTCAGCCTCATAGAGTTCAAGCAATCCCCAAACTAGAAAAGCATAATCATCAAGATGTGCAGGAAGTCCCGCTTCTCCATCCCGATAACGTTTCAGGAGCCTTCCATCCTTATCTCTCAGCTTATCCCAGATAAAGTCCGCGGCGTTTTTGGCTGCCAGAGCATACTGTGGTTCACCCAACGCAGCGGCTGCTTTTGCAAAAGCAGCAATCATCAAACCATTCCAGTCAGTGAGTATTTTGTCATCCTTTAATGGGTGAATTCGTTTTTCACGAATCTCAAACAGCATCTGCCGGATTTTTTCCCAAAAATCACTAAGCTCCTCAGCTGGCAGATTAATTTCCTTGCTTAATTCAGCCAGCGGTTTTTTGAGATAGAGGATGCTGCGGCCAGTCTTGTTTTTAGTTGCCTCGTCAAAAAAATTTCCCCCCTCCTCCAGGTTAAAGAGGTTACTAAATAATTCACTGCCTTCATCACCCAGGGATTCCCGGAATTCTTCGGTGGTCCAGAGGTAAAATAAACCTTCTTCTCCTTCACTGTCGGCATCTTCTGCAGAATAAAACCCGCCTTCAGGGGATGTCATATCCCGCAAAACATAGGTCAATATTTCCCGGGCAGTTTGGGCATATTCATTTTTGGCCGTAGCCTGGAAAACTTCTACATAAGCCATCGCCAGCAAAGCCTGGTCATAAAGCATCTTCTCAAAATGAGGCAGCAGCCAATAGGGGTCAGTTGAGTAGCGGTGAAAACCAAAACCAACCTGGTCAAAAATTCCCCCGAGTCGCATTTTCTTCAGGGTCATTTCAGCCATCTCCAGGGCGTGGTTTTCTCCGGTTTGGTGCCAGTATCTCAGCAAGAATGTCAAATTATGCGCTGATGGAAATTTAGGTGCCGAACCGAATCCTCCCTGAACACTATCAAATCTATCACTCAATTGTTGGTAAGCCTTGTCCAAAACCAGTTTATTCAACTCGCCGGCTTCAGTTGTGTTGTTCTGTTTCAGGTAGTTTACAATTTTTTCTGCGCTGTCCAGAAGCTCCCCGCGTTTATTCTCCCAAAGCTCCGCTAATTTGGGGATTATCTCCATTAATCCAGTTCGCTGGAAGCGGCTTTCCTTCGGAATATAAGTCCCGGCAAAAAAAGGTTGTTTCTCAGGCGTTAAGATGATGGTTAAGGGCCAACCTCCAGTTCCCGTCAGCGCCTGGGAAACTGACATATATATCTGATCGATATCCGGACGTTCTTCGCGGTCAACCTTAATCGGTATAAAAGCCTCATTTAGAAGGGCGGCCACTTGAGGATCTTCAAACGATTCATGCTCCATTACGTGGCACCAATGACATGTGGAGTAACCAATGGACAGGAAAATCGGTTTGTCAGCTTCTTTCGCTTTTTGAAAAGCCTCTTCGCCCCAGGTATGCCAATCAACTGGATTTGCTGCATGCTGGAGAAGATAAGGAGATTTTTCAAATACCAGCCTGTTGTATTCGGATCCACCATCCCGGGGCAATCGTAATAACTCATCTGCCGATGGAATCGGTTTCAGAAATTTTTTTTCATCAGGATGAATGAGGGAGGGGTCTTTCTCGGTTTTTTTATTCATAGATTTCACCATTAAGTATTTTTCTAAAACAATAAAAATAAAGCTTATCTAGAGAACACTGGTCCCTCTTTGTTAATGATCAATCATTAATCCTGCAAAACCCGATCATGCACTGTTAATCGGAGTGAGGGAATGATTAAAGGAAGGCTAGGAATTTGGGCATTCCAACCCATGCTCCTTGAGCAAAACCTCGTCTTCAAGCAGTTCTGTCGTCAAACCATCTGCCACAATTTTTCCTTCATCCATGATGACCATGCGGGGAAAAAGATCCCGAACCATTCTTAAATCATGAGATGAAACCAGCATCGTGATGGGCAAATCCCGCAAGAAATTGATCAAAGACCGCCGGGCACGCGGATCGAGGCCAGCCGAAGGTTCATCTAAAATCAGGATTTGCGGACGCATTGCCAGAACAGTAGCAATTGCGATCCGTTTCTTTTGACCCATACTGAGGTGATGAGGCAGCCGATCGCCAAAATCACTCATCTGAACGACAGCCAGGGCTTCTTCAACTCGTTGGTAAACTTCATCTTCCGGAAGTCCCATATGGAGAGGTCCAAAGGCCACATCATCGAACACTGTCGGAGAAAATAATTGGTCATCAGGATTCTGGAATACCAGCCCGACCAATGCTCTTATTGTGGGTAAATTTTTCGTGTCGACCGGGATCCCGGCCATCAATACAGGGCTGTTCTCACCCAAAATCCCGTTAAGATGCAGCATCAGGGTCGATTTACCGGCTCCGTTGGGTCCCACCAGGGCAACTTTTTCCCCTTCGCAGATCGACAGGTTTATTCCGCGCAAGGCTACATGCCCATCGGGGTAAGCAAAGGTTAAGTCCTGAATCTGGAGGATATCACCTTCACACTCAGGAATTTGGATTTCAAATAATGGTTGGTGTTTGACAGGCATTAACGGATCCATCCTACAAGTTGAATAAAAATCAAAATAAAGAACGAGATTGTCAGTATGAACCAATCCAAACGGTTCATTACATGTGGGTTGAGCGTGCGCAAATGATCAGTATATCCCCTCGATATCATCGCGCTGTAGATGCGGTCTGAGCGCTCGTAACTGCGCAGAAACAACTGTCCGACCATGCTCCCGATGACTTTAGCCTGCCATAAGATAGAACCGCCCCGTTTGACTCCAGGCAGACCAGCGCTGCGAGCATCCCGCGCTCGCAGTAAACGAAAGACTTCGTTGGTCAGGATAAAGAGATAGCGATACAGGAAAGCAATAATGGTTGTGAGGGTTCGCGGTACCCGCAAGTGTTCAAAGGAGTGTATCAAATCAGGAAATTGGGTAGTTGCCACCAATAAAATTGCCATCTGCACCGATAGCCAGGACCGTATCAAAATACTCAAGAAGCGGATCAAGCCAAAGTCGGTCGGGATCAGCGTAATGAATCCCAGGTTCCATTCAGCTAACGGTTCGCCTACTGGGGAAAAAATCGCACTAACAGCCACCAGGGCAAAGGGTAAAGCTACAAAAGACCGTTTAAGAGTGAAACCCAATCCTAGATTGGATTGATCATTGGCGATCAGCAGGGCCAACCAGGCTAATGCAAATGCGGGCCAACTTCCATCAGGCAAAATCGCATTCGACAGGATAAACGTGACCATCACCAAGACCTTAACGCGCGGGTCCAGGTTGTGAATGCGGCTCTGCCTGTAATGATATTGATCAAAAATGTGAACGTGCATATGGCATAGATTCTAACTGAATTTTATATTATTTGAAGACTTTTTATCAATCAATAAAACAGCAGAAACTACAAGAGAGCCGCCATTGATATATAAAACGATGTTAAAAAATCAGGCCTCTTTTACCCTGCGCAGGTTACGCCCAACCAGGATCAACAAACCTAACAAAACCCCAGCCCCAACGATTCCGGCCAGTATGGTGGAGATTGCAGTCTCCCCCAGGAAGGGTATTGTATAATCCGGAAGGATTTGGTATGGAGCATCCAGCCCGGTCCCCAAGAAACCAAGATCTTCAGCAACTCGCTCCAGCCCGTCCGGATTGCCAGACGCCAGTGGAGAGATCAGTACAGCAAGTAGAGAAACAAGGACGCCTGCGACAATCCAGCCACGCCCACCGCTGGCAGTGGATTTTTCTGTTGTTAATAAGTCAGGGCGAGTTTGCTCGATAAACGCTAACGCCGCTACAGTGATGAGTGCTTCACCAAAGCCGATAAAGACGTGGACGCCCAGCATCGCCGGTATGACGATTTCCAGCCTGGATGTGCCGCTCACCCAGAGCTGAAGCGCTGTGATCAATGCCGCTGCCATGGTCGCAATCCAGGCCCCAATCCCGGCAACTGCCAGACGAGTACCTTTATTACGATCGATCACCATCCGGTACAATCCAAAACCGATCGCCGCGGTCAGAATTCCCATATTGAAGATATTAGCCCCCATAACCAGCAACCCACCATCCTGGAAAAGCAATGCCTGAACACCAACTACCGCAGTCATCACCAGGATTCCAGCCCAGGGGCCAAGCACTATTGCCGCCAGGGCGCCACCCAGGAAGTGTCCTGATGTTCCCCCGGCAACCGGGAAGTTTAACATCTGGGCAGCAAAAATAAATGCTGCCATAACACCCATTAGCGGGATCTGTTTCTCGCCCAGCGTTTTATTAGTTTTCGAAATCGCTAGACCGACCATAATTATCGTGATCAGCCAAAAAATAAGCGAAACAATGATATTTAAAAATCCATCAGGAATATGAAGTTGAGCAGGTGAGAATAACATGGTGATCTCCTTATAATATAGGATGCAGTAAATATCTAAATCTTACGGCATGCATTACATAAAAATTGATTTACGCCTGACAATCAGCGCAAATTCCAAAGATAGAGATATGGTCCAGATTGGGACGAAATTGATAATTCGAGATTAAATCATCTCTAAGCGATTTCAGAACCTTGACATCTGCGTCAATAATCCGGTTGCATTTCCGGCATACCAGGTGAATATGTGGGCCGTGCAGGAAAGTGGCATAAACTATCTTGCCCTCACTTAAATCATTACGGCAGGCAAATCCCTCCTGCCAAAGAAGATCCAAAGTACGATAGACCGTGGCAATATTGATTGCCTTGGTGTGCTCCTTCAACTTCTCGGAAATCTCTTCGGCAGTGATATGCTGGGGACTATGGGCAACTGCATTAATGATCATCTCCCTTTGGGGAGTAATGCGGAAGCCCCGCTTCCTCAAATCATCGATGATAGTATGGCAGTGTGTCATAGGGTTTACTCCTAATGCGAATACTCGCAATTGAGGTTATTGTAAACTAAATTTTTATTGTGTCAATTAGGGGAATTTCCAAAAAAGTTTAATTCCAGAGGGCTGGCAGAGGTGCTGCCCCTCAAAGAGATTTGCCTATCAGGTATTGTTATCTCTGGAAAAGGGTACGGGGTGCAACAGAAAACCCGCTCCACCAAATCCCGATTCAACAGACAATGTCGTTATTATTGGAACATGAATATGTTTTACAATATGGGTTTCTACTCTAAGCGCAAGATTTGTTTCTTGGCAAAAAGAGGTCCAATATCCATATTCAATGGTGCCAGGGCATACAGTTCCGGCGGTACGCCAATATCCGCCAGGTAGAGCTCTCCTACTACATTCTTTCCCGCTTCCTTAAAACCCTTTTTCGGTAATGCCAGGGTCATGGTAGCAGACGCCCGGATAGTTGGTTCAAGCGCTTCACCTGTGCTGGCATCTAAACCCGATGGCAAATCCAGAGCCAGAATAGGCATCTTTCGTTCATTTGCCCAGCGGATCATCTCCGCGGCCCCTCCCCGCGGTGCTCCCACCAGACTGTAACCAATGATTCCATCCACGATCAAATCCCATTGTGATTTACCCTTAATATCCTCGAACCCCTTGATATCCACATTCATTCGCTGCAGGATTTTCCCCTGGTGTTTTATAGTTCCAGCGAGATACTGCACAGCTTTGCTCAAAACTACAGTCACATCGGCTCCCCAGTTATGCAGATGGCGCGCGCAAACCATCACCCCGCCGCCATTGCCGCCACTACCCGCCAGCAATACCACCTGCTTTCCAACTACATCGCCTTCCAGGAACCGGTTTCTCGCCAGCCTCGCCAGAAGTCTGCCAGCATTCTCCATCATCTGAATCAAATGAATTCCGAACTCTTCCACCATCAAACGAT
>CBDVDO010000051.1:0-8607 GCA_965372765.1 uncultured Anaerolineales bacterium | reverse complement strand
GATGGGAGTTACCAGGGAAAGAATCCGCCAGATAGAAGCCCAGGCTTTGCGCAGGTTAAGGAACCCCCGTACCCAGGAAAAATTACAGGCGTATCTGGATTAAATTCAACAAATAGAATAAAAAAAGCGGACCAGATATCTGTTCCGCTTTTTTCTTTTTACATGAATTCCTACTTCAGATAAAGGTCACCCCAGGTTGTTGGATCTGCAAAATATCGTCCTGGAACGTTGCTGACAACGGTTTGCTGATCCAGTGTTCCCGCACTGTCATTATCATTAATAGAGATAGCAAACCCGAAATGATCTCCCGCGGATGGATTTGTTACTCCCAATACACTCCAGGGGATCTTCATCTCAACCTGATATCCTTTACCACCTTCCAGAGCGCCAATTTTCATTACTGTTATCTTCCCGGCTTCGGTTTTTGGGAACCATTTATACGCTTCAGGGGGACTTGGTTCGCAGATAGTTGGTATCATGGATGCAACTTTTCCATTGTTGATATAACAAACAATTGCCCCTTTCCCCGGTGAGATGCCAATCTGGTAATCATCTGATGTCATCGCCTGAAGGTAATAGTCATAACTCACATAGCGATCGAATAGAATTTCAATACTATCCCCTAAGTAAATCTTTTCCTCGGAAGCTTCCTGAACATATTTGTCATCCTTTACCCTGATACCCAGAAACAGGTAATCTTTATTCCAGCCGGAAACTACCGTTCCAGAACAATCCGCATCTCCCGAATGTTTAGCTGCCCCAAAAACGACATGGTTAATCACTTTTTGGATAGGCGGGGCCCACCCACTCAAATCACCATCAATTTCCGGGCTTTTTTCCATATAATATGCTGTAATGGAAGGACCGCTCCGGACAGATGGTCCTTCATACGTATCTGTCGGCTCAATCGTCTCAGTGGGTTCCCCCGTTTCAGTTGGAGGAAGCTCAGTCTCTTCCACTTCGGATGTCTCTGAAGGAGCCGCTTCAGTTGCTGTTTTCTGATCTTCATTTCCCGGTAGTGTCGCAGCTGATGTTGCCGGCGCAGCTTGGGTTGGCTCAAACAATGCAGTCATTGTTTTATCCGGAGTTGGGAATGAGAACGGGGTAGGAGTTGAGAATCCAGGCAAAGTGCAGGCTGTCAAACCAAATACTATGATTATTACCACAACAAAGTGGCGAAATTTGATTTTTCCCATAGTTAATTGTCCTCCTAATTGAGGTTATTCCTTCCAAGTAGTAATATATATTAGAATTATAATCGAATTTTTGGGATTATTTTTGATTTTTAGGGAGCTAACGACTTTGTATACTTACCAACACCCCAGGCCAGCTGTATCTGTAGATATTGTATTATTCCAGAAATTAAAGAAGGAATACCAGGTGCTTCTTATTAAACGAGTCCAGGATCCTTTCCGGGGCAGCTATGCCTTACCCGGGGGATTTGTCGAAATGAAGGAATCCTTGGAACAAGGGGCCGAAAGAGAGTTATGGGAAGAAACCGGAGTGCAGAATATCCAGCTCACCCAGATCCATACATTCAGCGAGCCGGATAGGGATCCCAGAGGGCGTGTCATCTCTACTGCATACAGTGCGGTGATCGAAGAAGATGACCGAATCCACATCCAGGCAGGCAGTGATGCTGCTGAAGTAGACTGGTTTAACCTCTCAGATCTACCTGTTCTAGCCTTTGATCACAAATTGGTCATTCAGATATCAAAAGATAAATTGAATCTAAAGGTTAATTTCTAAGACTCAAGTTTTCCTGGTCAATATCTCAGCAGCCAATACCGGAAAAGTTGTGTTTCCTAAAGATTCTTATAATTACCCCCTGGATTAAACAAAAACACCCCACCATGCCGTGTGTGACTTAGTCTTGAACCTGCTTTCGCAGATTGGGTTTCCGCAACGGAAGCTTCGCCTTGGCTCAGGCCTATCGCGTTACATCCGCAATATAGGAACCCTAAAAGTTAGTGTTGGCTCAAAACACAACTGTCACATCACGCACACAGTAGGGTGGAATACACTTTACCATACGTCCCCCCAGGTGAATAGGGGAAATGTAGATCTATTAAACCAGCTCAATCTAAATCCAGTTTGATGTGCAATTCCTCCATTTGTTCGGGTTCTACAGGGGATGGAGCATTCCCCATCAGGTCCCTGGCAGATTGATTCTTGGGGAAGGCAATCACCTCCCGGATATTGGGTTCATCCGCCAGCAGCATGCATAACCTGTCTATACCTGATGCAATCCCACCATGGGGCGGTGTTCCATAGGAAAAGGCCTGCAGCATATGACCAAACCTCTCCCGGGCAACTTCCATATCCAAACCAATCAAGGCAAATATTTTTTCCTGCAAATCCGCATTATGGATCCTGATGGACCCTCCAGCTATTTCATGGCCGTTGAGAACAAGATCATATTGTTGTCCCCGGACTTGGGACGGATCTTCATCTAACGCCTCAATATCTTCCATCACGGGTGAAGTAAATAAGTGGTGGCTGGGGTCCCAGCGCTTTTCATCCTTGATATAGTTTACTAGGGGAAAATCTATTACCCAGCAAAAACCCAGTGTTTCATTATCAACCAGCTCTAACCGATCGCGAAGCTTTTCCCGTAATCTGCCCAGGCTCTCAAAAACAACTTCCTGATTATCAGCAACAAACAAGAGCAAATCCCCGGGCTGAGCATCCATCATTGTAAGTATCTGCTTTTTTACTTCTTCAGCAAGGAATTTAGCAAACGAGGACCTTTCCTCCCCTTCCGGGGTTAAAGCCAAATATGCCAATCCACCTGCTCCATATACTTTGACATATTCCGTTAATTCATCAATTTGTTTTCTGCTATAGTCACCTAAGCCTTTGGCATTAATGCCGCGGACTGTTCCTCCTTTTTTAACCGTATCCGAGAATACACGGAAGCCTGATTCAGGGGCAATTTCAGAAATATCTTTCAGCTCCAACCCAAAGCGGATATCCGGGTTATCTTTACCAAATCTTTCCAGGGTTTCTTTGTATGTAAACCGGGGCCAGGGGGTTTCCAATAGCTTTTTATGTGGAGTAACTTCCTTCACCAGGGCGGTATATAATCCCTCGATTAAATCCATCACGTCTTCTCTACCAACAAAGGACATCTCAATATCCAATTGTGTAAACTCTGGCTGCCGGTCACCACGTTGGTCCTCATCCCGGAAACAACGTGCTATCTGGAAGTATCGCTCAATACCTGCAACCATAAGCATCTGCTTCAACTGCTGCGGTGACTGCGGGAGAGCGTAAAACTCCCCGGGGTGAACCCGTGAGGGAACAATATAGTCCCGGGCTCCTTCAGGCGTGGTTTTAAACAATATCGGCGTTTCTATTTCCAAAAATGACTTCTCATCCAGGTAATTACGGATAAACATGTTCACTCGGTGACGCAGGATCATATTATCCCGCATCCGGGGACGACGCAGATCCAGATACCTGTACTTAAGCCG
Source organism: uncultured Anaerolineales bacterium (assembly GCA_965372765.1). Taxonomy (GTDB): domain Bacteria; phylum Chloroflexota; class Anaerolineae; order Anaerolineales; family UBA11858; genus B10-G9. The sequence goes on along the minus strand of CBDVDO010000051.1, from coordinate 5,131 downwards.
GGTTTGCTCATCCACTTCCTCATCCTGATTGATCATGAACGGGGGCGTTTTTGCAGGATTTAATATTTCTACTCGGGTAAGTTCTACTTCAATTTCACCAGTCGTCAAATCCGGATTTTCCATACCCTCAGGTCGTTTTCTGACAACGCCGACAGCTTGAATAACCCATTCCATCCGGACAGGAATCAGCGCCTGATGTACCTCAGGGGAAGTTTCTGGATTAGAAACCAGCTGAATAATGCCAAAGCGATCACGCAAATCCAGAAAGGTTACACCTCCGAGATCCCGAAGCCGGTCAACCCAGCCGGCTAATGACACTTCTTTCCCTATATCTTTTACACCCAACTCACCACAGGTATGCGTTTTATACATCAATCCTCCAACAAAATTTCCGCCGTAATTATTTTACTTTTTTATCTCCTGCATTATAGCACGCCGGTTATCTCCCGGAAGGACGCCGGAATCAGACCAGGAAAAGAACCGCAACTCCTAAAATGGCTATCCCTGTCCCGGCAATCACTCCCCACCCAAATCTTTCCTTGAAATAAAAATAATCGATCGGGAGTATAAATATGGGTGACAAAGCCATCAAGGTGCTTGCAACACCTACACTGGTATGCTGGAGAGCAAATAACGACAAGGACACACCCAGAAACGGACCCAAGAATGCGCCCCCTATTATCCTCCACCTTGCACTGGGATAATTTATTATTAGCTGGATGGTCATTCGGGCCTTCCTCTGGATAAAAGTAATCAACCAAATCACAATCATGGCTGTGAACATTCGAATAAAATTACCTGCCAGGGGGGAAAAAGAACCGCCCAAACCATTCTTTGCTAAAACCATCCCCAGCGCTTGCCCGGTTGCGGCGCCCAGGCCAAACAAAACCCCTCGCAGATAGTTTTCTTTTTGTTGACCTCGTGTGTGATTCTTTCCCAGGACCACCCACATCACACCAATAATGGTTATGAAAATACCCATTATCTGCCACAACGTTAAGGCTTCTCCCAGAAAAACCCAAGCAGTGAAAGCTGCCAGGATAGGAGCCAGGCTCATCATCAACATGGAGACCCGGGGTCCGACCAGCACAAAAGCCTGGAACAGGAAAGCATCACCCACTACCAAGCCCACAATACCGGATAGCCCTAGCCAGATCCATCGATCCAGTTCTACCCCTACCGGCCATGGTGCTCCCAGGAAAATCCACTGGGCTGCCATCAGCAATAAACTCGCTACAATTAGTCGCAGGCGATTTACTACCGCTGAGCCGACTTCCCGGCCCGCTAAAGTAAAAATCGCAGAGTTTATTGCATAAGTAGTCGAGGTGATAATTGCCGCTAATTCTCCTAAATACAACATTTTCCTCTCATTTCCCAATAATAAGAACAAACTCCTATTGTACCGGAAACTGCCTAAACCTGATATGACCTCAAGAAACTGATAGAAAACCTACTCTCATACATTTGACAGAGAAGGTTTTTATACATTCAGAAAAAGTTGTTTGAACAAGTAAATCAGCATACATTATAATCTTACCTAAGTAAACCAAAATGGATTGTCAAGGGAGAGTGAATGGATCAATTAAAGGAACGCATCCTGAAAGAAGGTAAACATATTGGTAATGGCATTCTCAAAGTTGACGGTTTTATCAATCATCAAGTTGATCCTGTATTAATGAATGAAGCCGGGAAAGAGTTTGCCCGCTTATTTAATCATGTCTCCCCAACAAAAATTCTGACCGCTGAAATTTCCGGCATTGCACCAGCCGTATCAACAGGCCTTCATATGAATCTCCCGGTTGTGTTCGCGCGGAAACATAAACCAATTACCATGCCTGATCAAGTTTTACTCACCCTGTCACCCTCTCATACCAAAGGAAGAACTGTGGAATTGATCGTCTCCCCAGAATACCTGGGAAAAGGGGAACGGGTATTGATTATCGATGATTTCCTGGCGACAGGATTGACAATATTAGGCTTAATTCGCCTGGCTGAAACGGCTGGCTCCACCATTGTCGGGGTGGGTGCATTGATTGAAAAAACATTCGAATCCGGCCGGGAACGATTGGAACAATTAAATATACCTGTCCACTCACTCGCCCGGATTAAATCCATGGAGGGCGATACGATCACTTTATATTAACTATGACCCAAGACACATTGGTTATCCTGGATTTCGGATCACAATATACACAACTGATCACAAGGCTTGTGCGAGATCAATCTGTGTTCTGTCAACAGCTTCCCTGGAATGTAAATCAGAGTACGGTTGTAGATCTCACTCCCAAGGGGATTATTTTATCGGGAGGACCTGCCTCAATTTATTTACCCGATGCTCCAAAACTGCCCCATTACCTCCTGAAATTAGGCGTTCCTATTTTAGGAATCTGTTATGGGATGCAAGCGCTTACCCATGCCCTGGGTGGTGAAGTGATTCCATCCTCAGAAAAAGAATATGGTAAATCTGCCCTGGAAGTCAGGGAGGAAAACCTGCTGCTTCCCGAAGGCACTCACACAGCGTGGATGTCACACGGAGATCGCATAAAAACACTTCCACCCGGTTTTATATCTCTGGCAAAAACCGAGAACTCCCCGCTGGCAGCCATGGGTGATCCAACCAAACACTTTTATGGCGTTCAATTTCATCCTGAGGTAAAACATACTCCAATCGGTGAAGAAATCATCCGGAATTTCCTGTTTGATATCTGCCGTGTGAATCCCGGATGGACCCCCGAATCAATTATCGATCAGAGTATTGACCAGATCAAGAATCAAGTAGGTCCATCCCGAGTCCTTTCAGCGGCAAGTGGAGGAGTAGACTCCAGCGTCGCAACAGCTCTAGTATATAAAGCCATCGGCACTCAGCTGGAGTCTGTTTTTGTGGATACCGGACTGCTCAGGAAAGATGAGCAGAAGCAAGTAATTTTTTCGTTTCAAGAATCCCTGGGAATGCAGCTGCATACCGTCCAGGCAGCAGACCTCTTCTTTCAAGACCTGAAAGGCATTACTGATCCGGAACAAAAGCGCTCCAAGATTGGAAATCGTTTCATCCGAATTTTTGAAGAGCAAGCCCGGGCTCTAAATCATCCGGATTTTTTAGTTCAAGGCACCATTTACCCGGACGTGGTTGAATCCTATTCTGCGGATAGGTCCTATACGGAAACCATCAAAACCCACCACAATGTCGGGGGCCTGCCGGAAGAAATGGATTTCAAACTTGTAGAACCACTTAGGTACCTATTTAAGGACGAAGTAAGAAAAATAGGTAAAGCTCTCGGACTTCCTGATTCCCTGGTTTGGCGCCAACCTTTTCCGGGTCCTGGTTTAGCAATTCGCTGCCTTGGAGAGGTCACCCAGGAGAGGGTTGAACGATTGCGGGCAGCTGATAATATCTTTATCACTGAACTGGAAAAAGCCGATCTGCTGCGGACATCAGAAAATTCATCGACGCAGGGGACATCCCAGTGTTTTGCAGTCCTTCTTCCAGTGAAAACAGTTGGCGTCATGGGAGATCGGCGTACTTATGAGGATGTTATCGCATTGAGGGCAGTAACCACTGATGACTTTATGACAGCAGATTGGTCACGGCTTCCTGCAGAGCTATTGGCGAGGATTTCAAACCGGGTTGTAAATGAAGTTCCCGGGGTAAATCGAGTGGTTTATGATATTACAAGCAAACCACCGGGCACTATTGAATGGGAATAGATAATAAAATAACTGGTTTTTTAAAGTAAGAAATCCCGCTTAGAGTTCATCCAAACATATAGCAAAAAGAATATTCATTGAATAAATGTATTAATGCGTTCCCCGTTGGAGGGAAGAAGAAATTTATTTATCTTATCCATACTTGAACTTGTATTTAACTGGATGATCTTCCAACATAAGCTTATCTGAACAGGAGCAAATAATGAAAGCAGCTGTAATTGGTCTGGGGAAAATGGGCGCCAACATGGCCCGGCGATTAATCCACGGTGGACATCAGATTATTGGTTATGATCACTCACCTGAAATCACGCGGGAGTTAGCTGATAGTGAAAATATGACGGCAGCATTTTCGCTGGAAGAAATAATCAATATCCTTCCCAAACCCCGGGTAATCTGGATCATGATTCCCGCAGGTAAAGCTACTGAGAAGGTAATAAGCTGGTTAACCCCTCTCCTCGAGGAAGGCGATATTCTCATTGATGGAGGAAACAGCAATTATCAAGATACGCTCAAGCGCGGTAAAACTCTGGCAGAAAAAGGGATATTTTTTATAGACGTTGGCACCAGCGGCGGGGTTTGGGGATTATCAGAAGGGTACAGCATGATGGTGGGAGGTGAGAAGGAAGCAGTTAATTCTATTACACCGCTTCTGGAAACTCTTGCTCCTGAAAAACACACCGGCTGGGGACATGTAGGGCCCTCCGGTGCCGGTCACTTTGTGAAAATGATCCACAACGGAATCGAGTACGGCATGATGCAAGCCTATGCAGAGGGATTTGACATCATGAAAGCAAAAGAGGAATTCCAGCTGGATCTGGGGCAAGTTGCCGAAATCTGGCGGCACGGCAGTGTTATTCGTTCCTGGCTGCTTGATTTAACTACCCGGGCTCTTGAAGAAAATCCGGATTTGGATGGTATCAAGGGCTGGGTAGCTGATAGTGGAGAAGGCCGCTGGACTGTTTTTGAATCCATCGATTTGGACATCCCAGCCCCTGTCATTACCGCAGCTTTACAAGCACGATTTGTCAGCAGGCAGGAAGAAAACTTTGCCGCCAAAATATTGGCTGCCATGCGCAATCAGTTTGGTGGTCACGCGGTAAAAAATGAATAGTTACTTAGTGCGATATAGGAGAAAATCTTGGTCAGCAATTTTAAAGGTAAAGTTGTTTTAATCACCGGCCCTGCCGGGAATTTGGGGACAGCTGTGGCAAAGAGGTTTATGGCTGAGGGATCCTCACTAATCCTTCTCGATCATCATCAAGATCGATTAAAAACCCTCTATCCACTGCTTGAGAACTCTCCAGACCACCTGTTGATTTCGTCAATTGATTTAACAGATGCTTCAAAGGTTTCTTCTGCGGTATCCAAAGCAGTTGATCATTTCGGACGCATTGACATCCTGGTTCATACAGCAGGAGGGTTCAGG